>JAODNF010000086.1 GCA_025464915.1 Frankiales bacterium
TCGTTGGCCGCCTGCGAGACAGCAGCGACGGCCGTGGCGTGGTCGATGCGCGGCGGCCCCTGGATGGGGGTGCCGTCGACGGGCGTCACGTGGTCGCCGGGGCTTCCGACCTTCTGCCACTCACCGCCGATGAGGTTGTTGATCCGGTCGGCGTCGAACGCCTCCGGAGCGATCGCGCGGGCGCGACCGTAGGCGTCGTCCCAGGACGTACCGGGCTTGAGGGACAGCGTCACGTTCGACTCCTCGGTCAGCGAGATGGTTGCGTGCGCGTTGCTCCGGCAGGGGCCGGATGGCGAAGGGTGACTGACGACGTACCCCGGAATCAAGTCCGGAAGAGCGTGACGAACAGCACCTCGGGACGGTCATCCCACACTCTGAGACCGCGAATGGCTACAGCACTTCGAAAACGGGGCCTCAGACCGAAGTGCTGTAGCCATTCGCGGTCAGAACAGGACGCTGGCGAAGGTCGCCACCTGGACGAAGCCGACCTTCTCGTACGCCCGGCGTGCAGAGGCGTTGAAGTCGTTCACGTAGAGCGAGACGACCGGCGCGATCGTCGCCCGGGCCTGCTCGACGACGGCAGCCGTGCCGGTCGTGCCCAGTCCCCGCCCGCGGAGCGCCGGGTCGACCCAGACGCCCTGCACCTGGCAGACATCGGCCGTCGTGGCGCCGATCTCGGCCTTGAAGACGACCCTGCCGCTCTCGAAGCGGGCCCACGCGCGGTGCATCGCGATGAGCTCCTCGACGCGGGCGCGGTACAGCGCGCCCCCGTCCCCCGCGAGCGGTGAGACGCCGACCTCCTCGGTGAACATGGCGACGCAGGCGGGCAGGAGCAGCTCGAGCTCGTGCGGCTTGACGAGCCGCACGTGCGGGTCGGGGTCGATCACGGGGTCGTCGTCCATGCTCATGACCGGTTGCTTCCCGCGCACGTCGCGCGCCCAGCCCCAGTGCGGCTGCAGCAGGCCCCACAGCTCGTCCACCGCCTGCGCAGGGCCGACGATGGAGGAGCAGCGGCGGCCCTGCCGCCGGGCCCGGTCGGCGAAGCCGCGGACGGCCTCGGGGTGGGCCTGGACGGGTACGAGGTTGGCTCCGGAGTAGCAGAGCGCCTCGAGCCTGCCCCGCTCGCCGTAGCCCCAGACCTCGGCCCCGAGCCGCCACGGGTCGAGGCCGCCGACGTCGAGCCGGGAGGCGACGAAGACGTCGGAGACCGGGTCACGTCGGACGAGCGCCCGCGCCTCGTCGAGGTCGCGCGCGTCGAGGACCCGGGTCGACGACGTCCTCAGCACGACGTGAGCCTACGAGGAAACAGTCACATCGCCAGGAGGTCCGCTGTAGGACTCAGCGAGTCGCAGGGCCTCCTCGATGAGGGTCTCCACGATCTGAGCCTCGGGGACGGTCTTGATGACCTCACCCCTCACGAAGATCTGGCCCTTGCCGTTGCCGCTCGCCACGCCCAGGTCCGCCTCACGGGCCTCCCCAGGACCGTTGACGACGCAGCCCATGACGGCGACGCGCAGCGGCACGTCGATGCCCTCGAGACCAGCGGTGACCTGCTCGGCGAGCGTGTAGACGTCGACCTGCGCCCGGCCGCAGGACGGGCAGCTGACGATCTCCAGGCCGCGCTGGCGAAGGTTGAGCGACTCCAGGATCGCGAGGCCGACCTTGACCTCCTCGACCGGCGGCGCGGACAGCGAGACGCGGATGGTGTCGCCGATGCCCTCCGACAGCAGCGCGCCGAAGGCGACGGCCGACTTGATGGTGCCCTGGAACGCGGGGCCGGCCTCGGTCACACCGAGGTGGAGGGGGTAGTCGCACGCCGCCGCGAGCTGGCGGTAGGCCTCGACCATGATCACCGGGTCGTTGTGCTTCACCGAGATCTTGATGTCGTCGTAGCCGTGCTCCTCGAACAGCGAGCACTCCCACAGCGCCGACTCCACGAGCGCCTCGGGCGTCGCCTTGCCGTGCTTGGCGAGGATCCGCTTGTCGAGGGACCCGGCGTTGACGCCGATGCGGATCGGGATGCCGGCGTTCTTGGCTGCCTTGGCCACGTCGCCGACGTTGCCGTCGAACTCCTTGATGTTGCCGGGGTTGACCCGCACCGCAGCGCAGCCGGCGTCGATCGCGGCGAACACGTACTCGAGCTGGAAGTGGATGTCCGCGATGACCGGGATCTGGCTGTGCTGGGCGATCTCGCGCAGCGCCTCGGCGTCCTTCTTCGTGGGGCAGGCGACCCGGACGATCTGGCAGCCGCTGGCGGTGAGGGCCGCGATCTGCTGCAGGGTCTCGTTGACCTCGTAGGTCTTGGTGGTCGTCATCGACTGGACGCTGATGGGCGCGTCACCGCCGACCAGGACTCCGCCGACGTCGAGCTGCCGGGTCTTGCGGCGCTCCGCCAGCCGGCGGGGCACCTCGGGCATGCCGAGCGAGACGGTCACTGGCTCAGCTTGATGGGGTTGACGATGTCGGCTCCGAGCACCCACACAGTGAACCCGACGAACACAGCCACCACCGCGACGGTCACCGGCATCAGCTTGTTGTAGTCGACCCGGACGACCTCACCGACATAGCCGCGGGCCCGCTTCACGCGGTCGCGGATCGCCTCGAAGAACACGACCGCGATGTGCCCGCCGTCGAGCGGCAGAAGGGGCAGCAGGTTGAAGACGCCGACGAACAGGTTCAGCGAGGCCACCAGCATGATGAAGCCGAGCGCGATGTACTCGAACGGGATCGGGGCCGAGAACACCTCGCCGCTGATGCGGCCGGCACCGTAGAGGCCGATGAAGCCGGTGGGGTCGCGGT
>JAODNF010000477.1 GCA_025464915.1 Frankiales bacterium
TCAGCCTGGGACTGGAGCCGTAAGCGACAGCAGCCCGTCCTGCTCGTCCGTCAGCTGCGACCGCAGCGACAGCAGCACGACCGCGGTCAGGACCGATCCGACGACGAGCCCGGTGATCCAGACCCACGCTAGGTCGTTGCCGATCAGCACACCCGACAGCGCCGGCGACAGCACGAACGCGACGGAGAACATCGCGCCCGACAGGGCGTTGTAGCGGCCGCGCGTCTCCTCGGACGACAGCGCGTTGACGAGCGGCGAGTACGCCGGCGACTGGAACACCTCGCCCAGCCCGAACAGTGCCGCGAACAGCAGCACGACCGGGGTCGACGGCGCGAGCCCCAGCAGCAGCCACGACAGGCCCCAGAGCGACGCGGCCAGAGCGAGCGCCCGGGTGCGCCGCCAGCTGCGCACCCACCGCACCACCGGCAGCTGCAGCGACACGATCAGCACCGTGTTGACAGTGAAGGCGAGCGCGATCGTCGACGGCGGCACCGACCCCTCGACCCGCGCGAACGCAGGCAGCCCGCTGTCGAGGGCGGCGTAGCCCGTCATCGCGAACAGGAAGCCCGCGAAGCAGACGCGCCGGAAGACGCGGTCCTGCCACACCAGCCGGTACGACGACGGCGCGGCCCGCTCGGAGGCCACCGGACGCGAGGCCGCGGGCAGCAGCAGCGCCATCAGCAGGCTGGCCACGGCGGCGCTGACGAACAGCGCCTCGAAGGTCACGGCACGGTGCACGTCGACCACGGCCGACGACACCAGCGTCCCGACCCCGATGGCCGCGTTGATGACGGTGAACTGGACCCCGTAGGCCCGGGACACCAGCGAGGGCTCGGGCACCAGTCGCGCGAGCAGCGCGTTGCCTGCCGGGAACGACGGGCCGAGCCCGACGCCGTTGAGGAGCAGGGCCACCAGCGCCACCGCCGGGGTGGTCGCGAAGGCCAGCAGCAGCTGCCCCGAGGCGATCAGCAGCTGGCACCCGAACAGCACCACCCGCGGCCCGAACCGGTCGATGAGCACGCCCCCGACGGGCACCGTGGCGAGCCCGACGACCCCCGGGATCGCCATCAGCAGTCCCACGGTCGGCAGCGCGATGCCCCGCACCTCGTGCAGCATGATCAGTGTGAAGGGCAGCGTGAAGCCGGTGCCGAGCCGCTGCACACCGACAGCCAGCAGGTAGCGCCGGGCGTCACGGGGCAGGCTCACGCCGCCCAGCCTGCCAAGAGCGTCGAGCGGGTTTCAGGCGAGCCGCTGCGAGACCGACACCCAGCGGTCCAGCACGTCCGACGCCGCCCCGGAGTCCAAGGCGGACGTCGCGGCCGCGAGGCCGTCCGCCAGCCGCTCCTCGAGGGTCGCGGAGCGGGCCCGGTAAGCCGCGACGGCCGCCGCCGCGTTCAGGAGCACCGCGTCCCGGACCGGACCGGGCTTGCCCTCGAGCAGCGCGCGCACGACAGCGGCGTTCAGCGCCGCGTCCCCGCCGCGCAGGTCCTCGAGCGACGCGCGCGGCACCCCGAGGACGGCCGGGTCGAAGGAGGTCGACGTCACGGAGCCCCCCGAGACGGTCCAGACGGTCGACGGCCCGGTCGTGGTGAGCTCGTCCAGCCCGTCGTCACCGCGGAAGACGAGGGCGTCCGCGCCGCGCGCGGCGAGCACACCGGCCATCACCGGCGCCAGCCGGGCGTCCGAGACCCCGACCGCCTGCGACTGCGCCCGCGCCGGGTTGGTGAGCGGCCCGAGGATGTTGAAGACCGTGGGCACGCCCAGGTCGCGGCGGGGCACGGCGGTGTGCCGCATCGCCGGGTGGAAGACCGGTGCGAAGCAGAAGGCGATGCCGGCCTCAGCGAGGCACTCGCCGACGGCGGGCGGCGGCAGGTCGACCCGCACCCCGAGCTCCTCGAGCACGTCCGCCGACCCGCAGGCCGACGAGGCGGCCCGGTTGCCGTGCTTCGCGACCGGCGCGCCGGTCCCGGCGACGACCAGCGCCGCCATCGTCGAGATGTTGACGGTGTGGGCCCGGTCCCCGCCGGTGCCGCAGGTGTCGACGACCCGGCTCGCGACGGCCAGCGGCGCGGAGAACGACAGCATCGTCTCGACGAAGCCGTCGACTTCCTCGGCCGTCTCGCCCTTGGCCCGCAGCGCGATGACGAACCCGGCGGTCTGTGCCGGCGTCGCGTCGCCGTTCATCACCTCGCGCATCACCCACGCGGTGTCGTCCCGGGTCAGCGACTCGCCGCGGAGCAGCGTCGACAGCAGCTCCGGCCAGCGGGACACGGCTCCTACTGCGCGGCGGCGCGGCGCACCGGCAGGGCGTCCGCGCGGTGCTTGAGCAGGCCGACGACGGCCGCGACCGTGGCCGGGGCGTCGACGGGCAGCGGCAGGACGGCGTCCGCGAGGGCCCACGAGGCGAGCCACGCGTCGTCCTTGCGCGCGGCGAAGATCAGGACCGGCGGGGCGTCCTTGAGCTCGTCCTTCAGCTGCTTGGCGAGACCGAAGCCGCCGGTCGGGCGCGCCTCGCCGTCGATGACCACCACGTCGATGCCACCGGCGTCGAGGGCGGCGAGAAGCGCGGCCCCGGTCGTGGCGTCGACGAGCTCGACGCGGTCCAGGTCCGGCGACGGCCGGCGGCCCACCGCGAGGCGCACCGCGTCACGGAAGGCGGGGTCATCGCTGTAGACCAAGACCTGGGACATGGCCGCAACCCTACTTGGGCCGGGTGCTCGGACCCTTCCAGGGCAGCTCTACCGTGTGCGCGAAGCAGGTGTCGTTGTCGTTGTACGACGACAGCTTCGCCCCGCACTGCGAGCAGGCACGGGTCGACTCCTTGAGGTCCTGACGGGTCAGGCGGACGGTCTTCGCTGTCATCTGCAGCCTCCTTGCCAACAGCAAGGAACGTTAGAAATCCGGCCACGGGGTCGTCAAGGGAGGTTCTGGGCGGCCTCGAGGCGGTCCAACCGGCGGTCTTCCCGGGCCGCCTCGCGCTCGCTGGCCTGCATCCACTGGACCACGGCGACGCCGATGAACAGCAGCCCGACGATGTCGCCCGACGCCCAGATCAGCCCGCCACCGACCTGCTGCTGGAAGACGGCGTCAGCGCGCCCGACGGCGTTGATGTAGTACGCCTGGGCGATCAGGCCGTTCGCGTTGTCGGAGACCGTCATGATCGCGACGCCCAGGAACGCGTGGAACGGCATCGTGGCGAACAGCATGAGGATGCGGAACGGGTGGCTGACCTTGCCCGGCACCGGGTCGATGCCGAGCAGCGGCCAGAAGAACAGGCAGCCCATCAGCACGAAGTGCAGGTGCAGCAGGTCGTGCAGCCACGGGTGCACCAGCGTGGCGCCGTACCAGCCCGTGAAGTAGAGGGCGAAGGGGCTGAACACGAACAGCAGCCACGGGACGGCCGGGAACGTGAGGACGCGCAGCAGACGTGAGTGGAGCACGCTCAAGAGCTCCTTGCGCGGGCCCACGGGGAGCACGCGGAGCGCGAGCGTGATCGGGGCGCCGAGCGCCAGGAAGACCGGGACGACCATCGCGAGCAGCATGTGCTGGACCATGTGCACGCCGAACAGCGTCGTGTCGTAGGCCTCGATGCCGGAGCAGAGCGCGACGAGCAGCACCAGCTCCCCCGTCAGCCAGCCCGACACGCGCCCCCAGGACCACGCGTCGCCCCTCGCTCGCAGCCGCCTCACGGCGTAGAGGTAGAGGCCGGTCGTGACGATGATCACGGTGGTCGGGACGAGCGGGAAGCGCGCGGCCGTGAGCACGGTCGCGGGGCCGAAGGGGGCAAGAGCCACGGGCCCAGCCTAGGACTCCGACGCGCCGGGGACCCCCGCGTGGAAGACCGGCCCGGACCCTGGCAGACTGCCCCGCGTGACAACTGCCCCACCGCATGCCTCTGCCCCGTCCCAGGCGGCCTCGAAGGCGCACGGACACACGCTCACGCGACCCAACATGGTGTCGATCGGCACCATCGTCTGGCTGTCGTCGGAGCTGATGTTCTTCGCGGCGCTGTTCGCCATGTACTTCACGATCCGCGCGACCACGGGTCACGCCAACTGGCCGCCGGAGCACGTACACCTCAACATCCCGTACTCGCTGTTCTTCACGGTCATCCTCGTGCTGTCCTCGGTGACCTGCCAGATCGGCGTGTTCAAGGCGGAGGAGGGCAACGTCCACGCGCTCCGCCGCTGGTTCTTCCTCACGTTCGTCATGGGCCTGGCGTTCGTGCTCGGGCAGGCCTTCGAGTTCCGGACCCAGTACGGCGAGGGCAACACGCTCAAGAGCGACGGCTACGGCTCGATGTTCTACCTGACCGAGGGCTTCCACGGCCTGCACGTCATCGGCGGCCTGATCGCCTTCATCTTCGTGCTGATCCGTTCCACCGTCGGCAGGTACACGCCGGAGAAGGCCACGTCGGCGATCGTCGTGTCCTACTACTGGCACTTCGTCGACGTGGTCTGGATCGGCCTGTTCGCGACCATCTACCTGATCAAGTGAGGACGAGCAGCGTGCGCACGCGGGTCAGCAACTACGGGGTTCTCGTCCTGGCCCTCGTGCTCGTCGGCGGCCTCTACACCGCCTTCGCCAGCCCGGGCAGCAAGGCCGCCGCACCGGTGCCGCAGTCGACCGCGGTCGAGGCGGGACGCCAGCTGTTCCTGCAGGGCTGCTCCACCTGCCACGGCTTGAACCTGCAGGGTGCCTCCGGCCCGACCCTGGTCGGTGTCGGCTCGTCGGCCGTCGTGTTCCAGGTCGGCTCCGGCCGCATGCCGCTGGCCGCCGGCTCGGCGCAGGCGCCGCGCAAGAAGGTCAAGTACGACCGGACGCAGATCGACCAGCTCGCCGCCTACATCCAGTCCAAGGGCGGCGGCCCCGAGGCCCCCACCGACGCCCAGGTCGCGGCCGTCGCGGACGGTGACCTCGCCCTCGGTGGCGACCTGTTCCGGACCAACTGCTCGAGCTGCCACAACTTCGCCGGTGCCGGCGGTGCGCTCACGCGCTCCAAGTACGCACCCGCGCTGAAGGCGGCGGACGCGCGCATCATCATCACGGCCATGCAGTCCGGCCCCGAGAACATGCCGCGGTTCAGCGACAACACGCTGACCCTGAAGGAGAAGCAGGACATCGCGAAGTACGTCCGCTTCATCACGGCCGAGAACAAGGACCCGGGCGGTGCCGCGCTGGGCCACTACGGACCCATCCCCGAGGGCCTGGTGATCTTCCTCGTCGGGATCGGCCTGATCATCGTCGTCACGCTCTGGATCGGTGCACGGGCATGAGCTCCATCAGGGACCGCCTCAACACGTCGCCCGAGCCGGAGGACTCCGGCCCCGGGTTCGAGCAGCACGAGACCCGCGGCGCCGGCAGCGTCCCGGCCGTGCCTGCGACCGGTCCGAAGGACGACCGCACCGACGACGAGAAGCGCGCCGAGCTGGCGGTCTCGGTGCTGTTCCTGCTCGCCCTCGTGGGCGCCGTCGGCTTCATCGCGACCTACGTCGCGTGGCCCTACAAGTACGGCGAGAGCGGCTACGAGTGGTACACCCCGCTGCTCGGCCTGACGATGGCGCTCGCGCTGATCGGCGTCGGTGCGGGCGCGGTGCTCTGGGCCAAGACCCTCATGGTCGACGAGGAGACGGTGCAGGAGCGCCACCACCTCAACTCCGAGCCCGAGGACCGCACCGCCGCCGCGGACGTCCTGAAGGCCGGCGCCGAGGAATCGCGGCTCATGAAGTACCCGATGCTGCGCCGTACCTTCCTGCTCTCGCAGGCGGCGCTGGCGATCCTGCCGATCCCGCTGCTGTTCAGCCTCGGCCACTTCCAGCACAAGGAGCGCGCGCTCGGCAAGACCGGCTGGAAGAAGGGCTCGCGCCTGCTCGACGAGCTCGGCCGGCCGGTGAAGGTCGGCGACCTCGAGGTCGGCGGCGTGAAGTCGGTCTTCCCCGATGTCCCCGGCGGGCGCCGGATGGCCGATTCGGCCGCGCTCATCATCCGGATGCGCCCCGAGCAGCTCAAGCCCATGAAGGGCCGCGAGAACTGGATCGTCGACAACCAGTACATCGTCTACTCGGTCATCTGCACCCACCTCGGCTGCCCGGTGAAGCTCTACGAGCAGCAGACCCACCACCTGTTCTGCCCGTGCCACCAGTCGACGTTCGACGCCGCGAACGGCGCGAAGGTGCTGTTCGGCCCGGCCGCGCGCAACCTGCCTCAACTGGCGATCACCGTCGACAGCGAGGGATACTTCGTCGCACGGGACGACTTCAACGAGCCGGTCGGTCCCTCGTACTGGGAGCGCAAGCCCTCGTACAAGGAGCCGAAGTACGACGGGACAGGTGCCTGACATGGCCAAGCAGAACCCCGCAGT
>JAODNF010000117.1 GCA_025464915.1 Frankiales bacterium
TCCTGGGCGTAGTAGCCGAGGCGCAGGCCGTGTCCCGGCAGCACCTCGCCGGTGTCGGGCGCCTCGGTGCCGGAGAGCAGCTTGAGCAGCGTGGTCTTGCCCGCACCGTTGAGGCCGAGGACGACGACCCGGGCGCCACGGTCGATGGCGAGGTCGACGTCGGTGAAGATCTCCAGCGACCCGTAGGACTTCGACAGCTCCTTGGCGGTGAGCGGGGTCTTGCCGCAGGGTGCCGGCTCGGGGAACCGCAGCTTGGCCACGCGGTCCTGCGCGCGCTCCCCCTCGACGCCGGCGAGCATCTTCTCGGCGCGCTTCGCCATCGACTGGGCGGCCTTCGCCTTGGTGGCCTTCGCGCGCATCTTGTCCGCCTGGGCCATCAGGGCGCCGGCCTGCTTCTCGGCGTTGGCCCGCTCGCGCTTGCGGCGCTTCTCGTCGGTCTCGCGGGACTGCAGGTAGGTCTTCCAGCCGACGTTGTACTGGTCGAGCTCGGCGCGGTTGGCGTCGAGGTGGAAGACCTTGTTGACGACGGCGTCGAGCAGCTCGACGTCGTGGCTGATGACGACGAGCCCGCCCTGGTGCTTCCTGAGGAAGTCGCGCAGCCAGACGATGGAGTCGGCATCGAGGTGATTGGTCGGCTCGTCGAGCAGCAGCGTCGTCGCGCCGCTGAACAGGATCCGCGCCAGCTCGACCCGGCGGCGCTGCCCGCCGGACAGCGTGCCGAGCCGCTGCTCCAGCGCGCGGGTGGGGAGCCCGAGGTTGCTGCAGATCCGGGCCGCCTCGGCCTCGGCGCCGTAGCCGTCGAGGGCGACGAACCGCTCCTCGAGCTTGCCGTAGCGCTCGAGCAGGGCCGCGTCGTCTGGACGCTCGGCCATCTCGACCTGGGCCTTCTCCATCTTGCGGATCAGGTCGTCCAGGCCGCGCGCGGACAGCACGCGGTCGCGCGCGAGCACGTCGAGGTCGCCCGTGCGGGGGTCCTGCGGGAGGTAGCCGATCTCACCGGAGCGCGTGATCTGGCCGCCGGCCGGCAGCGTCTCGCCGGCCAGGGTCTTGGTGAGCGTGGTCTTGCCGGCGCCGTTGCGGCCGACGAGGCCGATCCGGTCGCCGGGCTGGATGCGGAACGTGACGCCGGTCAGCAGCGCACGCGCTCCAGCGCGCAGCTCGACATCGGTGACGGTGATCATGGGAGGTCCTCGGGGTGACGGCAGGCAGGGACGGCTTCTGCAGCTCGTCCGGCTCAGTGCGTCATGTCCACCAGAGTACGGCACACTCGCGGGCGTGGAGTTCGACGACAACGCCCGGCTCGACGCGTCCCAGGTCTCCGACCAGCGAGGCCGGCGCGGCCCGGGGCTCGCCATCGGCGGTGGCGGCCTCGGGATCGTGGGCCTCGTCCTCGCCCTGATCCTGGGCGTCAACCCCGCCGACCTCACCGGTGGGAGCGGCGGGACCGACAGCACCGTGCAGACCGCGTCCGACCTGGCTGACCGGTGCACGACGGGGGCGGACGCCAACCGCGACCTCGACTGCCGGATGGTCGGTGTGGCCAACAGCGTGCAGGCCTACTGGGGCCAGGCCCTCGAGAAGTACGAGAACGCGGAGACCGTGCTCTTCACGGGGTCCACGGACACCGGGTGCGGCGCTGCCACTGCGGACAGCGGCCCGTTCTACTGCCCGTCGGACGACCAGGTCTACCTCGACCTCGGGTTCTTCGACGAGCTCCGGACGAAGTTCGGCGCCCAGGGCGGGACGTTCGCCCAGGCGTACGTGATCGCCCACGAGTACGGGCACCACGTGCAGGACCTCCTCGGAAAGGACTGCCAGGGGACGGCGACCGGGGCGTCGTCCTGCTCCGTGCGGCTCGAGCTGCAGGCCGACTGCTACGCCGGCGTGTGGGCCAACCACGCCGTCGACACCGGCTTCGTCACGGCGCTGACGAAGGCGGACGTCGCGGACGGGCTGGACGCGGCGGCGGCGGTCGGGGACGACCGCATCCAGTCCGAGTTCCAGGGCCGGGTCAACTCCGACAGCTGGACGCACGGGTCGTCCGCCCAGCGGCAGAAGTGGTTCACGACGGGCCTGCGCACCGGGACCCCCTCGCGCTGCGACACGTTCAGCGGCTCGATCTAGGCGGCCGTCACGGCGGCGCTGACCTGCGCCCACGGCACGGCCTCGAGCCCGAGCTCGTCGACCCGTCTCACGGCTCGCCGGGGTGCCCCTCGAGGTAGTCGCCCGAGTTCCGGGACTCGGCGCGCCGGAGCAGGTCGGGGCTGACGCTCCCCTAGTCCCCCAGGACCACCAAGCGGTAGCCGCAGTCGAGGCTCCCCCGTTCCAGCAGGTCGGCGTGCCGGATCGCCCACGTCCCGTCGGCGAGGTCCTGCTCGAGCCGGAGCATCGCCTGCTCCACGAGTCCCTGGTCGAGGAGCGCGAGCCCGCTGATGGCCGTTCGCACTGCGGGGACCAGGTAGGCCTCCGGCCGTCGCCAGTAGGCCGCGAAGAACCCGTCGGTGCAGTCGTGCGGGATCGGGACCGGCTCGACCTTCGCGTCCGGCCAGTGCTCCGAGACGGCCCGCAGCGCCGCCAGGTCCTGCTCCCGGTCGGCAGCCTCCGGCAGGTAGTCGACGAGCACCCAGAACCGGCTCGTCCAGAAGTCCTGGTCCCAGGTCAGGACCACCTGCCGGCGGCTCACCCGCCGGAGCTCGTCGAGGCCCTTTGCAGGGTCGCTCCAGTGGTGGGTGGTCAGGACGGCGAGCGCCGCGTCGAACTGCTGGTCCGCGAAGGGCAGGGCCTCCGCCACGGCGCGCACGGCAGGAGCGGCCGACGCCGGTCGCTGCGCGAGCATCACCGGGCTCGGCTCCACCGCGGCGACCGTGCTGTCCGGCTCGTAGGACCCGGTTCCCGCGCCCACGTTCAGGACCGTGCCCGGCCCGAGCGCAGCCACGATCTGCCGGGCGATCCGCGGGTCCGGCACCCGCAGTTCCGCGTACCCGACGCCGATCCGGTCGTAGACGGCTGTCATGCCCGCGACGGTAGGCATCCCCGTACCCGCCCTGCCTGCACCCGGTCCCGCACGGTGAGACCCCACGTCGCTGATCTGGTCGCCCTCGCGACGGCCCGTCCGACACCGCCACGGTCGGCTGGTCGAACGTGAGATGACCAGCAGGGCGACGAGATCAGCGAGGATGACGGCATGAGGCCCCTGGACGACGCGCAGCGCGCTGACGTCGAGCGCCGGATGGCTGAGGACCGCATCACCGGACGCGGCCGACGCGCTGCTCTGGGCGTGATGTTCGGCGCCGAGACCGGGGTCATCGGCGCCATCGTCGCGGTACTGACCGGCGGGCTGTGGTTCGTCGGTGCCGTCCTCGGCGCGGCCGTCACCGGTGGGCTGTGGCTGCTGCTCCTTGCGATCCCGCTTCGCGTGCGGTCCCGCTGGATGGAGCGGGTCACCCGACAGCGGGTCGCGCCGAGTGCGCGGCCGCTCCCGGAGATCGACGTCGCGCGGTCGGACCGGAGCTTCTCGATCGAGGGCGGTCGGCTGCACCGCGAGCCCAAGAAGCCCTACTGGCCGCAATGAGCATCCGGGATCTTCCGCACGTCGGGCTGGCCGACGGCGTGTCGGGCGCCAGACGCGGAAGATCGCGCAGGGGTCGGTCAGACGTTGAAGCCGAGGGCGCGCAGCTGCTCGCGGCCGTCGTCGGTGATCTTGTCCGGACCCCACGGCGGCATCCACACCCAGTTGATGCGGACGTCGTTGACGAGCGGCTCGAGGGCGTTACGGGTCTGGTCCTCGATGACGTCGGTCAGCGGGCAGGCCGCGGACGTGAGCGTCATGTCGAGGGTGACCGTGACGTCGTCGTGGACCATGGCGCCGTAGACGAGGCCGAGGTCGACGACGTTGATGCCGAGCTCCGGGTCGACGACGTCCTTCATGGCCTCGATGACTGCGTCCTCGGACGGCTTGGTGGTCTTGGGGTCGCTCGCCACGGTGGGCGTCTCGACGGCGTCACTCATGATGCAGTCCTCTCCAGAGCCTGGGACGTGGCGTCCTTCCAGGCCATCCAACCCAGCAGCGCGCACTTGACGCGAGCGGGGTACTTGCTGACACCGGCAAAGGCGATGCCGTCCTCGAGGACGTCCTCATCGGGCTCGAGCTGGCCCTTGGAGTGCATGAGCTCCAGGAACACGTCGTGGGTGGCGAGCGCGTCGTCGACGGGCTTGCCGATGACGAGGTCGGTCATGACGGACGTCGAGGCCTGGCTGATCGAGCAGCCCTGGCCGTCGTAGGAGACGTCCGTGACGACGCCGCCCTCGACCTTGACGCGAAGGGTGACCTCGTCGCCGCAGGTCGGGTTGACGTGGTGCACCTCGGCGTCGAAGGGGACGCGCAGGCCCTTGTGGTGGGGCCGCTTGTAGT
>JAODNF010000482.1 GCA_025464915.1 Frankiales bacterium
CTCGACGGGGACGGTCCCGCCGCCGAGCCGCGACGGCACGGTGCCGGTCCCCTCCTCGACGGTTCGTGCGGTGACGGCCACGTCCCAGCCGTGGCGTGCGAGGACCAGAGCCGTCTGGCGGCCGATGCCGCGGCTCGCACCGGTGACGAGCGCGACCCGCTGTGCTGATGAGGACCGGACCATTGTGC
Source organism: Frankiales bacterium (assembly GCA_025464915.1). GTDB lineage: Bacteria > Actinomycetota > Actinomycetes > Mycobacteriales > SCTD01 > RYN-111. The sequence goes on from JAODNF010000482.1 coordinate 189, forward strand.
GAATGTGCCACCCGTGGACTTCGCCGTCATCGCCCCGACCGCTGCGCGTGTCACCGCCGACCCGGACTGGATGTCGGCCTGGGCCCGGCACGTCGAGGCCTGCGGCTTCGAGTCGGTGGTCGTCGTCGAGCACACGGTGGTGATGCGGGACTACACGAGCACCTACCCCTACGACCCCTCGGGCCGCATGGGGCTCAGCCCGGACATGGACGTGCCGGACCCCCTGGACCTGCTGGCGTTCCTGGCCGCGCGGACCTCGACGCTCGGACTCGCCACCGGCGTCCTCGTGCTGCCCAATCACCACCCGGTGCCGCTGGCCAAGCGGGTGGCGACGGTCGACGCCCTGTCCGGCGGTCGGGTGCGGCTCTGCGTCGGGATGGGCTGGATGCAGGAGGAGCTCGAGGCGTGCGGGGCGCCCTTCCACGAGCGCGGACGCAGGGGTGATGAGCAGCTGCAGGTGCTCCGCAAGCTCTGGACCGGCGAGCCCGTCGACCACGAGGGCGAGTTCTTCTCGTTCAGGGGCGCCGCCTGCCGACCCGCGCGCCGCCAGGTGCCGATCCACATCGGTGGTCACTCCGCTGCCGCTGCCCGCCGGGCGGGGAGGTACGGCGACGGCCTGCAACCACTGGGGATCAGCGGCGAGGGCCTGCGCGAGGCCGTGGACGTGATGCACCGGGCGGCCGAGGACGCCGGACGCGACCCCTCGCTCCTGCAGCTGTCCCTCGGTCACCTGGTCGGTCGCGTCGACAGCGAGAAGGCGGGCAAGCTCGAGGCCCTCGGCGCGACCAGGGTCGTCCTGGACCCGTCACCGACCGCGAACCTCGACGAGGCCTGCGACGAGCTGTCCGCCTGCGCCGGGCGGCTCGGGTTGAGCACATGACCTGGGAGCTGTCGCAGCTCGTCCACCGCTACGCCCTCTGGGTCGACGAGGGCGGACCGGTCGCGTCCCTGTTCACCGAGGACGGTGTGCTGGTCTCGCCCGACCCGCCCGGGTCGCTGCTGCCCGTCGTCGAGCACGTCGGTCGCGACGCGATCAGCGCCGCCATGACCGGCCTGCCCAAGACGTTCCACGCGGTCGTGGGCGAGGTCTACGAGGGGGCCTCGGGCCGGATCGCCTGCGTGGCCCACCACGCCATCGCGCCCGACAGGGACCTGGTGTGGCACCTGCGGTACGCCGACTCCTACGAGCAGGACGAGGACCGGTGGCTCATCGCCCGCCGCGAGCTGACGATCGAGCTCGTCGAGGTGCGTCCCCTCAAGCAGGTGCGGCTCTGACTGGCGGAGGGTGTGGGATTTGAACCCACGGTTGGTTTCCCAACGAGCGCTTTCAAGGCGCTTGCACTCGGCCGCTATGCGAACCCTCCCGGGTGACCGACAGCCTAGACAGGTCGCTCGGGAAGCCGGGAGTCGCGCGGCAAGAGCTGGCGGATCGAGGCCGGCTGCTCAGCCCTTGCCGGTGTGCAGCGGTCCGGTCTGCCGGTAGCAGGTGCAGTCGGCGTGCCAGACCATGGCGTGCACCAGCTCACCGCCGTTGGTCTTGCCTGGCGCGAAGACGGACCGCGGGCTGGCGGCACCGTCGAAGCGCCCGAGGTGCTGCAGGGCGTTCGCCCAGCCAGGTCGCGTGAGGTTCGGTCCTGCGGCGATCGCGGCCCTCACGAAGAGGGCGAAGTAGTCGCACATGGCGTTGGCGTCAGCGTTGGGGAAGGTGTTGTCGAGGCCCTGGATGTTCCGGGCCTTCAGCACCTTCGAGCAGGCCTGCAGCTGCGGTGAGGTCTTGGTGATGCCGGTGTAGAAGTTCGTGATCGCGAGGGACCCGTCGAACTGGCCCTTGTTGAAGTTGCGGGTGAACAGGTCGCTGGCGAGCAGGGAGTAGTCCGAGGCCATGTACTTGTACTTGCGCGGGCCGGAGCCGCACGGGCCGCCCGCCGCCGACTGCAGGAAGGTCTGCGCCGCGACGAACGACGTCGCCAGGACGACGTGTGTGACGCCGTCGATGCACATCTGCTGCTGCAGCGCCGGCGGCTGCGACTGGGCGTAGGCCGCGGAGCAGTCGCTCTCGTAGGTCTTGATCGAGGCCGGCTTGAGCTTCTTGATGCCCTCGACGAGCACGTTCTTCACGATGGAGTTGGACGGCTGGCAGTTGTCCTCGAGCACGCCGACCTTCTCGCCGCCCTTGAGGAACCTGAGCTTCTGGATCTCGTCGACCCACTCGACCGCGATCCGGTCCAGGGAGCGGGTCTCGCTGACGTCGTAGCCGCGACCCTTGTCCATGAAGGCCTCGGACTCGGCGTAGCCGTGCAGGTAGGGCGTCTTCATGGTCTGGGTCAGGCAGGCCTGCGGGTTGGCGAAGATGAACGACTGCGTGTCGAGGACGGCGAAGACCTTGCTGTCCTCGGTCATCTCGTGGCAGGCCTTGTTCTGGTCGTCCTCGCTGAGCGGGTCGGTGGTCCGGTAGACGGCCGCGATCGGGCGGCCGTTGATGCCGCCCCTCTTGTTCTGGTCGTCGATGAAGGCCTGGACGACGGCCTGGGTGTCCGTGCGCACCTGCAGCGCGAAGCCGCTTGCGTCGAGGCCGCCGATCTTCGCGAGCAGCACGCCGATCTTCACGCAGGGCTTGGTGCCACTGCAGTTGTTGACGCCGCGGTCGGTCGACCTGCTCACGTCGGCGTGCTGCGTCCCTGTCGTACCGGTCCCGGTCGTGGTCGAGCCGCCGAGGCCGCCGCCGGTCGAGGTGGCCGAGGCCGAGGAGCTGCTGCCCCCGGCGCCGCTCGTGCTCGTGCCCAGGCCGCTCGTCGACGAGGTGCCGCTCGAGAGGCCCGACGAGGCGCCGCCACCGGACGGGCTGCCCGTCGTGCTGGTCGACGAGGACCCGCCGTCGACGAGACCGGTCGTGGACGTCGTGCCTCCGTCGCCCTGGCTGAGCCCGTCCTGGCTCGCCTGCTGCGACTGCGGCATCGACGCGACGAGCAGCGCGACCAGCGCTGCGACGACGACGGCCGCGAGGGCCACCTGGGACCGGGCGGCGTGGCGGAGCCAGAGCCTGAGCTGCATGCCGGGTGTCATGAGGTGCTCACCTTCTTGCGCGGCTTGCGGGTGCTGCCGGACCGGTCGACAGCGCTGCGGTCGGTGCCGAGGTAGGACGCCACGACCAGTGGGTCGTTCCTCACCTCGTCGGGGGTGCCGTGGGCGATGACCTGCCCGTTCTCGAGGCAGTAGACGCGGTCGCAGAGCGACAGCAGCAGCGGCATGTCGTGCTCGACGATGAGGATCGCGCAGCCGAGCTCGTCGCGCAGCGACCGCAGCAGCGGCGCGAACTGCTCGACCTCTCGCTGGGCGATGCCGGCGGTCGGCTCGTCGAGCAGGACGAGCCGCGGCTCGCCGGCCATCACCGTGGCCACGTCGAGGAGCCGCCGCATGCCCGTCGACAGCTCGCCGACGAGGACGTGGCTGGTGTCGGCGAGACCGACGCGATCGAGGAGCGCATGGGCGCGCTGCCGCTTCGAGCGCTCGGGCCCGCGGGTCCACGGTGCCGCGACGAGCGCCGACAGGGTGTCGCTCCGGTTGGTGCGGTCGAGGGCGACGAGCACGGTCTCGAGGACAGTGAGGCCCGGGTACAGGCGCGCGTCCTGGAAGGTGCGGGCGAGCGACAGCGACGGCCGGTACTCGGGCGGCAGCCCGGCGACGTGCTGGCCGAACAGCTCGATGTCGCCGGCGTCCGGGGTCTGATGGCCGCTGATGCAGCTCATCAGCGTCGACTTGCCGGCGCCGTTGCCGCCGATGAGACCGACGATCTCCCGCGGGTGCACCTCGAGCGACACCCCTCCGAGGGCCTGGATGCCGCCGAAGGCGAGGGCCACCTCGCGGACGACGAGCGGAGGCGCACCCTCGACCGGTCCGAACGGCGTGTCCGGCAGGCCGCGCTCGACCCAGCGCAGCAGGGCGGCTCTGACCCGCTCGACCAGCTGCGTCACGCCGCCCGGGAAGTAGAGGAGCACGTTGAGCAGCAGGGCGCCGGCGAAGAACGCCCGCCAGCCCGGGTTGTTGAAGTAGCTGAGGAGGAACGGCGCGCCGAAGACGAGGAACGAGCCGATGACGGGGCCGTAGAGCGAGCCCAGGCCGCCGACGATCGCGATGCCGAGGACGACGAGCGACAGGTTCGGGTCGAAGCGCTCGAAGTTCCACGCGCCGGTGCCCATTGCCCAGACCGCACCACCCAGGCCGGCGATGAAGCCGGACAGGGCGAGCGCGACGAGCTTGACGGCGAAGGGCGGCAGGCCGTGCGAGGCCGCGGTCCCCTCGTTGTCCCGGACCGCCAGCAGGGCCCGGCCCGGTCCGCTGCGGCGCAGCGACCACAGGGCGCCGAGCACGAGGAACAGGACCGCCAGGGCGAGGTAGTAGACCTGCCGGTTGTCGGTGAGCGGGCCGTACCAGGGCAGCCGGATCTCCGTCAGCGGCAGCTGCGCGTTGCCGGTGCCCTCCTCCCCGAACAGCCCGATGCGGAACAGGTAGGTCGGCGCGACGACGGCGAAGCCGAGGGTCGTCACGGCCAGGAACAGGCCGCGGTAGCGAAGGGCGGGCAGCCCGACGGGTACGGCGACGAGGGCCGTGATCGTGCCGGCGTAGAGCAGGACGACGGGGACCGCCCAGCCCTTGCCCGTCGCGGCCGCAGCCGAGTAGGCGCCGACCCCGAGCAGACCGACGTGGCCGAGCGAGATCTGACCGGCCCAGCCGGTGAGCAGCGTGATGCTGAGGGCCACGATCGCGAACGCGATGATGAGGATCAGGCTGTAGGCCTGCCCGTGCGATCCGAGCCCCGGCAGGGTCGGCAGCAGGAGGAGCAGCAGCGCCAGCAGCGCCCAGGTCCACCTGTCGACGTTGCGGGCGAAGGACACCTGGCGCAGCCGGTCGGACAGCGGCTCGCGCGCGACTGGCGCGCTGACCTGGTCGTCACCCGCGCGGGCGCCGCGGGCGAGGGTCCGGCCCTGGACCAGCACCCCGAGCAGGATCGCGAAGAACACGACGGTGTTGGAGGCGCGGGCGCTCACGTGGAACAGCACCTCGTTCTCGACGACGCCGAGGACGATGCCGGCCGCGAAGGCCTTGCGGAAGTCGGTCATGCCTCCGAGCAGCGCGGCGGCGAGGCCGCGGACCAGCAGCGTCGGGCCGAGGTTGCTGACGTCGAGGCCGCTGACCTGCGGGGCCTGGAGCACGGCGGTGAGCGTCGACAGCACTCCCGCGATGACCCAGACCAGGGTTGAGGTCCGCCGGACGCTGATGCCCGCGAGGCGGGCCGCCTCCGGGTTGGAGGCCGCCGCGCGGATGACCTTGCCGAGCTCGGTGCGGGTGAACACCAGCTGGAGGGCGACGACGGCGAGCGGCGCGACGATCAGCGTCGCCACCTGGGCCGAGCTCAGGCCGACGCTGCCGATCGTCCAGCCGCTCTCGACGGGCACGGGGTAGCTGCGAGCGCCGAGGTGCAGCAGGAACGGGTTGGGGATGTGCTTGACGTCGAGCGTTCCCACGCCGAAGGCGGTCTGCGCGATGCCGATGCTCGCGATGAGCAGGACCAGGCGAGGCGCGTTCGCGAGCCTTCGGACGAAGACCATCTCGAGGACTGCGGCGAAGGCGCCGCCGAAGACGAGGGCGACGAGGAGGGCAACGGGATAGGGCACGCCGTGGTCCAGGACGAGCTTGCCCATGACCAGTGACCCGAGCACGCCCATCTGGCCGTGCGCGACGTTGACGAAGCGGCTGGCCCGCCAGACCAGCACCAGGCCGAGCGCGAGCAGCCCGTACTGCAGGCCGTAGGTCACGCCGACCATCAGCTCACCGAGGGCGTTCACCGGTTCGCCGCCCCGAGGAACACCGACCGGGCGATGTCGCCGCGCTCGAGCAGCTCCTGGGGTCGGCCCTCGAAGCGGATCGTGCCCTTCTCCAGGAAGACGGCGCGGTCGCACAGCGACACCGCGATGTTCAGCGACTGCTCCACGACGACGACGGTCGTGCCGGCCGCGCGGACGTCGCGGACCGTCTGGAGCAGGCTCTCGACGACGAGAGGCGCGAGGCCGAGCGACAGCTCGTCGATGCAGAGCAGCGCCGGATCGAGCAGCAGTGCCTTGGCGATGGCGAGCTGCTGCTGCTCGCCGCCGGACAGCGAGCCGGACTGCGACGTGCGTCGCTCGGCGAGGCGTGGGAAGCGGGTGAGCTCTCGCTCGATCCGGGTCCGGCGCTGGTTCTTCGGCAGCAGCCTCCCGCCGATCTCGAGGGACTCGGCGACCGTCAGGTCCGGGAACATCGCCTTGCCCCCGGGGACCATCGCGAGCCCGCGCCTCACGACGTCCTCCGCCGGCCCGACTGCCTGGCCGCGGAACAGGACCTCGCCGCTCTGCGCCGGCGCAAGCCCGGACAGCACCCGGAGCACCGTCGACTTGCCCGCGCCGTTGGTCCCGAGCAGCCCGAGGATCTCGCCCTCGCGGATCTCGAGGTCGACGCCGAACAGGACCTGGAGCTGGCCGTAGGAGAAGTCGACGGCGTGCAGGGACGCCAGGCTGGGGGGCGCGGTGGTCATGAGCTCTTCCGATGCTGGGTCCGGGAGGGTTCGATCGCGACGGCCGCACGGCTCAGCGGAGCGGCGCAGGCGCTGCACACCAGCCGCGGTAGGAACAGCGCACCGCAGGCATGGGTGGCGAGCAGGGCCGGACCGTCGGGCGCGGGGTGCCAGCGCTCGCCCCAGGCGACCAGCTGGGTCACGGCGGGGAAGAGGTCGCGGCCCTTGTCGGTGAGGCCGTAGCCGGCGTCCAGGACGCCGAGGTCGACGAACTGCCGGAGCCGCTCGCTCACCACGTTCGGTGGGGCTCCGAGGACCGCCTCGAAGTCGCGGAACCGCCTCGCGCCGAGGAACGCGGCGCCGAGGGTGGCGCTGGACCAGCGGCTGCCCATCAGGGCCATGGTCTCGGGGAACAGCCCGGGTCCCTCGGCCCGGGAGGAGCCGGTACGGCGACGGTTGCTGCCGACCGGCACGGCGCGGGCCAGCTTCCCGGAGGGCCCGAGCGCGACGGTGACGTCGTTCGAGGACGCGGGGCCGCCGCACCCGGCGCAGTGGAGGTCGGGGGCGAAGACCTCGCCGCAGACCGAGTGGCGCATGGTCGGCAGCGCCTCGCCCTGCACCCAGCGCTGCTCCCATGCCCAGATGCACAGCAGCAGCGACCACAGCTCCTTGCCGGCCTCGGTCAGCCGGTAGCCGTCGTCCCGCTTGTCGAGGACGCCACCGTCCACGAGGGCGGTCAGCCGCGAGGACAGGACGGTGGGACCGATGCCCAGGGCCGTCTGGAGCGCAGAGAAGCGCCGGCGCCCGAGGAGCTGCTGCTGGACGATGAGCAGCGACCACTCGTCCCCGAGCAGTCCCAGGGACGTGCCGATCGCGTTGGGCGTCGTCACGTCCGTCGTGTCACAGCGCGTGCCAGAACGAGTGGGTACCGGAGCTGATCCGCTCGGGCAGCCGGATCCGGGCGACCAGGTCGAGGTCCTGCGCGGTGAGGACGAGCGCATCGCTGCAGTCGTTGACGAGGTCCGTCGTGAACGAGATCAGGTAGCCGTCGTCCTCGGCCTGTGACCCGACCCGCGGCGCCATCGGCGACTCGCTGCCGAAGACGCCCTCACCGAAGGAGAAGCGCTTCTCGGTGCCGGTCAGCACGTCGTGCTTCACGATGCCGTCGAACAGGAACCAGCCCGGGTGGCCGGACATGTTGTAGGTGTAGCGGTAGGGCAGGCCGCCGTGCCGGCCGTTGATCATCCCGAACTCCATGAGGGTGTCGGAGAGGTCCTGCTCCTTCACCTGCCCGGTCGTGAGGTTCAGCCGCCAGCGGTGCGGTCGGGGCTTGAGGGTCTGCAGGTCGATGTGCCGGTAGAACGAGCGGTACCAGTCATCTCCCTCCTGCTTGCGCGGGCTCGGGTTCTGCTGGGGGAACCCGTCGAGCACGATCTCGTCGCCCTCCTCGTACGCGTTGATGAAGTGCAGCGCGTAGGTCGCCTCGGCCTCGAACCACCGCACCTCGGTGCCGTAGCGCGGCACGACGCCGAAGCGGGAGGGCAGGTGGGGGAAGAACCGCGGCAGGTGGATGTCGTCCTTGAGCAGCTCCGGTGCCCAGAACAGCGGGAAGTCGTTCAGGATCGAGTAGTTCTCCGTGAACGCCATGTCGTGCGGGAGCCGCGGCCCGGGCAGCGGGATCGGCGTCCAGTGCTTGAGCTCGCCGTCGGCGGAGACGACGCCGTAGTGCATGTACGGCGCCTGCTTGCCGTAGTTGAAGACCAGCATCTCGCCGGTGAGCTCGTCGACCTTGGTGTGGGCGGAGATCCCCTCCTCGGGCACCCACGACTCCGGGCCGAGCTGCTCGAGGGTCATCGGGTCGAGGCCGTAGAGGTCTCCGCACATCCAGAACGACGTGAGCGCCTTTCCGTTGTGCACCACGACGTCGGTCGACGAGCCGTCCTTCATGCGGCCGCGCGCTCCCCAGCCGTCGGGGCGCAGCGAGTTGGCAGGCATGTCGAGCATCCCGGTCCAGAGCGGACCGGCCGCCTCCTGCTCGGCGAGGAACCCGGCGGTGCGGACGAACCGGTTGCGGTAGCTCGCCCTGCCGTCGGCCAGGTGCAGCTGGTGGATCATCCCGTCGCCGTCGAACGGGTGGTACATCCCGATCGACGGGTGCACCGGGTTCTCGGTGTTGCGCAGGTAGATCCCTTGCAGGTCAAGGGGGATCTCACCCTCGACGACCTCGAGGTCGTGGGCGTCCCACTCGGCGAGGTTCGGGGTCCAGGCGCCGGAGCGGTAGGGGTGGTCGTCGTCCTCCGGCAGGGTCCGGAGCGGCTCGCTGACCCTGGTCGCCCTCACGAGGTCTGCCCGATCACGAAGCTGACCGTGGTGGTCGTGGACCCACCGATGTTCAAGGTCCCGAAGGTGCGTGCGCCCTCGACCTGGGTGTCGCCGGCGGCGGCCGTGACCTGCTTGGTCGCGTCGAGCACCATCCGCACACCGGATGCGCCGACCGGGTGCCCGAGGCCGATGAGGCCACCACTCGCGTTGACCGGCATCGCACCGTCCTTCTCGAGGATGCCGGACTCGACGGCCTTCCAGCTCTCCCCGGGTGCGGTGATGCCGAAGTGGTCGATCGCCATGTACTCGCTCGGCGTGAAGCAGTCGTGGGTCTCGATCCCGTCCAGCTCCCACACGTCGGCGACGCCCGCGCGCGCGAAGGGGTCGGTGATCGTCTGTCGCACGTGCGGGAGGACGTACTCCTCCTGCACCGCGAGCTTGTCGGCCAGCGCGAGCCCGACGGTGCGGTGACCCCAGCCCTTGATCTCGGCTACCGGCCGACCGGTACGACGCGACCACTCCTGCGCGAACTCCCGGCCGGCCACGACGACACCCGCTGCGCCGTCCGTGATCTGGCTGCAGTCGTAGCGCCGGACCCAGCCGTCGACGACGTCGTCGGACGGGGTGCTCCAGGTGCGGGTCTGCGCGTTCGCGTTCGACCGCGCGTTCCTGTAGTTGAGGTCGCTGATCCCCTTGAGGAACTGAGGATCCAGGCCGTACCGGCGGTCGTACTCCTGCGCCAGCAGCGAGAACTGGTGCGGCCAGACGAAGTCGACGTCCGTCTCGTGGCCGACCCAGGCCGCCGCTCCGAGGATGCGGGCGGCCTCGTCGCCGGGCACCGACTTCTCCTGCTCGACACCCAGGACCAGCGCGACGTCGTAGCGGCCCGCCTCGATCTCCGCCATCGCCGCGAGCACGGCGATCCCGCCGGACGCGCACGCCGCCTCGTGCCGCATCGCCGGGACCCCGCGCAACGAGGGGACCACCTGCGCTGGCATGCCGCCGAGGTGGCCCTGGCCGTTGTAGAGCTGGCCGAAGGCGTTGCCGACGTGGATCGTGTCGACGGCGTCGACGGCGCAGGCCGCGAGGGTGCCCTCGGTCGCCTCCTGCACGAGGTCGCTGACCTCGAGCCCCTCCTTCGCCCAGTTGCGCGCGAAGTCGGTCTGGTAGCCGCCGAGGACGAAGACCGTCATGCGCCCACCGGGGCCTTCTTCTTGGGGAGCGGGATGAAGGGGCTCGTGGTGGCGACGTAGTCGGCGTACTGCGGCCGGGTCTTGTGCAGGCCCTTCTCGAGCAGGCCGACGCCGCTGACCTTGAGCAGCAGGAACGTGATGAAGACCGGCCCGAGGAGCGCGACGACGGTGACGCCGTTGCTCACAGCGAGGATGCCGAGGCCCCACCAGGTGCACGTCTCGCCGAAGTAGTTGGGGTGCCGGGTGTTGTGCCACAGGCCCGTGTCCATGACGACCCCCTTGTTGCCGGGGTTGCCCTTGAACGCGGCCAGCTGGAAGTCGGCCGTGCTCTCGAAGACGATCCCGAACAGCGCGAGGCCGGCGCCGATCCAGTTGCCGGCGGTCATGCGGTCGTCGTAGACCTGGCCCAGCTGCACGGGCAGCGCGACCAGGGTCAGCAGGATCGCCTGCGTGAGGAAGACCCGGCGCCAGAGGAAGAGCTTCTCGCTGCCGCCCTTCCTGCTCTGAAGGATGGCCTGGTAGCGGGGGTCCGGTCCGTTCTTGCGCCAGCGCCAGAGCAGGTAGCCGCCGAGGCGCAGCCCCCAGAGCGCGCACAGCCCCAGCAGCAGGGCCTTGCGGGTGCCGTCGCCGAAGTCGCCGGCCGAGGCCTGCACGAACGACGAGGTCGCGATGATGACGAACCCGATGCCCCAGAAGGCGTCGATGTAGCTCGGGTCGCGGGTCGAGAACGACGGGATCGAGATCAGCGTCATCGCCACGACCATCACGGCGAGGTTCACGCCGAACAGGGTCCAGATCTCGCTGGTCACAGGTCTCCTCAGGGATCTACTACGTCATCTATAGCGCCACGCGGCACACGACGGCAACACAGCCGCGGGAGGTCCGGGAGGGGGAGGTGGGAGCAGGGAAGTGGGATCAGCTGCGGTGGTGGTGCTCGTGGTGGGCGTCGCGCCAGGCCTGGCGGGCGTCGCGCAGGGCAGACATGACCTGCCGGCTGGCGTCTCGGGCGGCCTCGCCGGCGGCGCGCAGCTGCTCGCGGCCGGAGATCCCCTGCACGGTGAGGTCGAACGACCACAGTCCCGTCTCGAGCAGCCGGGCCGCCCGCGTGACGTCGCGGACGACCGCCTGCTGGGCCTGCTGCGGGTCCGCGGCGAGCTCGGCCTGCTTGCGCAGGGCGCGGAACATCACGCCCCAGAGCCCGACCATCGCCGCTGCAGCGATCTGCGGCTCGGGGTCGTCCGGGTCGACGTCGGCACGTTCCGCCATCGCCACCGCGGCGACCTGCGTGAGGCGGTCCATCATGTCCCGCTGCGCTGCACGGAGGGACGGGGTGCCCTCGATCAGCTCCTGGAACCGCAGGATCGAGCGGAAGTCCTGGTCGTGGTCCCAGTGCTCGAAGAACTGGGCGATCTCCTGGAGCAGCGCGGCCACGAACGACTCCAGCGGCGACGCCGTGGACGAGCCCGGGCCCAGTGCCGAGCCGATGAGCTCCTCCATGTGCTGCTCGCGGTCGAGCAGCAGCGCTTCCTTGGTCTCGAAGTAGTTGTAGACGGTCTTCTCGCTGACGCCGGCGGCCCGGGCGATGTCGGCGACGCGCACCTCGTCGAAGCCGCGCTCGAGGAACAGGCCCGTCGCCACGTCGGAGATCTGCTGGCGGGTCTCGCGCTTCTTGCGCTCGCGCAGGCCCTCCGGAGCAGCGGCGACGGTGCCGCTCACCACCATCCGCTGGGCCACCCCCTCATTATGCAGTTGCTAGAACTTTACAGCCACTGTATGTTTCTGCCATGACTTCCACTCGTGCCGTCGTCACCGAGGGGCTCACCCGCCGCTTCGGTGACTTCACCGCCGTCGACGAGCTCGACCTCGAGGTCGCGACCGGCTCGGTGTTCGCCATCCTCGGTCCCAACGGCGCCGGCAAGACCACCACCGTCCGGATGCTCGCCACCCTCACCGCACCGACCAGCGGCCGCGCCGCCGTCTGCGGCCACGACGTGGTCACCGAGGCGGAACAGGTGCGGCGCTCGCTGTCGCTGACAGGGCAGTTCGCCGCGCTCGAGGACAACCTCACCTGCCGCGAGAACCTGGTGCTCATGGCCCGCCTCCGCGGCCACAGCCGCAAGGACGCGGCGACGATCACCGACCGTCTCATCGAGCGCTTCGACATCGTCGAGTTCGCCGACAAGCTCGTGAAGTCCGTCTCGGGCGGTCAGCGGCGCCGCACCGACCTCGCCGCGTCGCTGGTGATCCAGCCGCAGCTGCTCGTCCTCGACGAGCCGACCACCGGGCTCGACCCGCGCAGCCGGATGGAGGTGTGGTCCAGCGTCCGCGAGCTCGTCAGCGACGGCGTCACCGTGCTGCTGACCACGCAGTACCTCGAGGAGGCCGACCAGCTGGCCGACCACGTCGTGCTCATCGACCACGGCCGAGCCGTCGCCAGCGGCACGCCGTACCAGCTGAAGGCGCAGATCGGAGAGCAGCGCGTCGACGTCGTGACCTCCGACGTGGCGGCCTTCGACGCCCTCGTCACCGCCCTGTCGGGCCGCTTCACCCTCACGACCAACCGGGAGCGCCGCTCGCTGTCGATCCCCGCTCCGGACGAGACGGCCGACCTGGCCGCCGTCGCCAAGGCCGTCCACGCGACCGGCGTGACCGTCGACGAGCTGGCGCTGCGCCGGCCGACCCTCGACGACGCCTTCCTCGCCCTGACCGGCTCCCCGTCCTCCCACCCCGCCGAGGAGACCGCATGACCACCATCAGCCTGAGCCCGACCGTCACCCCGCGCCGCTTCACCGGCGAGGTCGGCCTGCTCGTCGGCCGAGGCTTCCGGATGCTTCCGCGCGTCCCCGAGCGGCTGCTCGACGTGACCCTGCAGCCCGTGGTGTTCACCCTGCTGTTCCTCTACGTCTTCGGCTCCGCCCTGCACATCACCGATCCGGCCGGGCACCCCGTCCGCTACCAGGACTACCTGCTGCCGGGCCTGATCGGGCAGCAGCTGGTGTTCGGCCTGATCGGCACCGGCACGGCCACCGCCAACGACTTCGCTTCGGGCGTCATCGACCGCTTCCGCTCGCTGCCCGTGCACCGGCTCGCGATCCTCACCGCGCAGGTCGTCGGCCAGGTGCTCGAGCAGGTCCTCGGGCTGGTCATCGTCGTCGGCATCGGCCTGATCTGCGGCTGGCGCCCGACCTTCGGCATCGGCGGCTTCCTCGAGCTGGTCGGCCTGGTTCTCCTCGGCCTGCTCGCCTCCACCTGGCTGGGCGTCCTCATCGGCATGGTGTTCCGCAGCAGCGACGCCGTCCAGGGCGTCGGCTTCTCGCTGGTGTTCCCGCTGTCCTTCCTCGCCGGCACCTTCGTGCCGATCCAGGGCATGGCGCTGGTCCCGCGCGTGATCGGCGAGTGGGACCCGATCGCAGCGCTCGTCGCGAGCGTCCGCAGGGTCTGCCAGGGCACGCCGAGCTCGGGCTCCTGGATGCTGGAGCACCCCGAGCTGGCCATGGTCGGCTGGTGCGTCCTCATCATCGCCGTGTGCGTCCCGCTGGCCCTGCGCCGCTTCTCCCGGAGCTGACGGGAAGAAGTCCCGGTTGCCGCGGTTGATCCGGACGCGGGACCGGCACTCACCTGCACCAAGGTCGAGTGTCGGAGGTCCCAGCCATGCCCGAAGTTCGCAGGTCTGCCACGGCGTTGCTCGTGCTGGGCGCGCTCGGCCTCACGGGATGCACGTCCGGCAGGGAGGCCACTCACTCCCTGCCGGCACCCAGCGGGACGACGCGGCCGTCGTCGCCGTCCCCCCGGGCGACGAAGCCGGCGGAACCCGCCGCCCGGCTCGCCCCGCACGCCAAGGACATCGCGACCGCGCTGCGGCCGTACGCCGACTGCAGGGCGATGCTGTCGGGGCTGCGCGCCGAGGCGCTCAAGGAGGTCACGCCGTACGGCCTGAACCAGCCCTACTACGGCGGGTACGGGACGGGGGGTGACGTCATGCCCGTCGCTGCTGGGGTCGCGGGCGGCACGACGGGAGGTGGCACCGGCGCGATGGCTGCACCTGCCGCGGCACCCGCGTCCGCATCGGGGGGAGCGTCGGCAGGTGGCTTCTCGACGACGAACAACCAGGAGGCCGGCGTCGACGAGCCGGACACCGTGAAGACCGACGGCACCGTGATGGCGATCCTGCGGCAGAACCCGGCGAGCCTGCAGGTCCTC
>JAODNF010000199.1 GCA_025464915.1 Frankiales bacterium
CTGCCCCGCCGACGCGATCGCGCGGACCGCGCTGTGAAGCCGGGGACCGTGGCGCTCGTGGGTGCCGGACCGGGGGACCCGGGGCTGCTGACCTTGAAGGCCGCCCAGCTGCTGGGGGAGGCGGACGTGGTGCTCGTCGACCGGCTGGTCGACCCGGCCGTGCTCGCGCACGTCCGGGACGGCGCCGAGATCGTCGACGTCGGCAAGACCAGCTGGACGGGCACCGCTCCCCGACAGGAGGAGATCAACGCCCAGCTCGTCGCGTACGCGCAGGCCGGCAAGCGCGTCGTGCGCCTCAAGGGCGGGGACCCGTTCGTCTTCGGGCGAGGCAGCGAGGAGGCCCAGGCACTCGTCGACCACGGCATCGCGTTCCAGGTCGTCCCCGGTGTGACCAGCGCGATCGCGGCGGCCGCCTACGCCGGCATCCCGGTGACGGCGCGCGGCTTCACGCAGGACGTCTGCATCGTCACCGGTCACCTCGACCCGGAGGACGAGGACAGCCAGGTGCGCTGGCAGGCCCTCGCCACCGGACCAGGCACCCTCGTGATCCTGATGGGTCACGACCGGCTGCCACTGCTGACCCAGGGCCTCATCCGGCACGGCCGCGACCCCAAGACGCCGGCTGCCTGCATCCAGCAGGGCACGACGGCCAGCCAACGGGTGGTCGTCAGCACCCTCGAGAACCTCGCCGCGGACGTCGCCGAGGCAGGCCTCAGAGCGCCGGTCGCCACCGTCGTCGGCGACGTGGTGAACCTCCGGGAGACGCTGCAGTGGTTCAGCCCGACCTGAGCTTCCACGGCGACCAGGAGGTCGCGCCCGGCCTGCTCGACCTGGCCGTCAACGTGCGCGGCGAGCAGCCGCCGCCCTGGTTGCTCGGCCGCCTCGAGCGGGCGCTGAGGCAGCTCGCCCGCTACCCCGACCCGGCAGCGGCGACCCGCACCGTCGCCAGGCGGCACGACCGCGACCCTGACGAGGTGCTGGTCACCGCCGGCGGCGCCGAGTCGTTCGTGCTGCTCGCCCGCGCGCTGACCCCGAGGCACGCGGTCTGCGTCCACCCGAGCTTCACCGAGCCCGACGCGGCCCTCAGGGCTGCCGGCCACGACGTGGAGCGCGTGATCCTCGAGCCGCCGTACGTCCTCGACCCGGCGCAGGTCCCGGACAGCGCCGACCTGGTCGTCGTCGGCAACCCGACGAACCCGACCGGGATCGTCCACGAGCGGCTCGCCGAGCTGTGCCGTCCGGGCCGGATCACCGTGGTCGACGAGGCGTTCATGGACGCCGTGCCCGGCGAGCCGCACTCGCTCGCCGCAGCCCGGCTGCCCGGACTGGTGGTCGTCCGGAGCCTCACCAAGACCTGGGCGCTCGCGGGCCTGCGCGTCGGGTACCTGCTGGCCGAGCCCGACGTGGTGCAGCAGCTCAGGCAGGCGCAGCCGCTCTGGTCGGTCGGCACGCTCGGCCTCGCCGCGCTGGACGCCTGCCTGCAGCGCGGCCCGGTGCGGATGGCGGAGCGCGACGCGGGTGAGCTGGGGACCGTCCGGGAGGACCTGGTGCGCCGGCTCACGGAGATCGGCGTCGAGGTGACACCGGGCAGCCAGGCTCCGTACCTGCTCTGCCGGGTCCCTGGCCGCCCGGACGTCCACCAGCGGCTGAGAGAGCAAGGCGTCGCGGTGCGGAGAGCTGACACCTTCCCCGGCCTGACCCCCGAGCACTGGCGCACCGCCGTGCGGGACCCGGAGTGCGTGACGCATCTCATGTCGGCGCTGTGTCAGGTCCTGCCCGCGACGACACGTGATCTTCACGGCTAGGTCACGTGTCTGGCGATCACAGCCGGTTACCGTTGAGACCGAGTCCGCGACGGAGCGGGGCGCACCGGCAGGGCCGAGCACGCAGGGGTGAGGACGATCACGTCGGTTTACTCCAAATGGCGGTGCACGGTACGCAGCAGGCTAGCTACGTTGAGTAACAGCAAGAAGCGAGCATCGATCCCCCGGGCGACTTCTGGTCGCCACCGCACGGGCCCGGGGAGGAGCAGTGGCGAAACCGGCGCTTCGGAACCCGAGATCTCTCTGTTTTCCGAAGGAGCCCCGCACGTGGACGCCGTGATCCGCAACCTCCGTGTCGACGCCCAGCCGCGCGTGTCGGTCGTGGTCCCGACCTACAACGAGGCGAAGAACCTGCCGCACGTGTTCGGTCTGATGCCGGAGGTGCACGAGGTGATCGTGGTCGACGGTCGCAGCACCGACGGGACGATCGAGATGGCGCAGTCGCTGCGTCCGGACGTGAAGGTCGTGCGGCAGACCCGGAAGGGCAAGGGCAACGCGCTGGCGTGCGGGTTCGAGGCCGTGACGGGCGACATCATCGTGATGCTGGACGCGGACGGGTCGGCGGACCCGCGGGAGATCCCGCAGTACGTCGACGCGCTGGTCAGGGGTGCCGACTTCGCCAAGGGCACCCGCTTCGCCCTCGGTGGCGGCAGCGACGACATCACCCGGATCCGCCGGATCGGCAACTGGGGACTGAACCTCATCGTCAACATCCTGTTCGGGACCCGCTACACCGACCTCTGCTACGGCTACAACGCGTTCTGGGTGCACTGCCTGGACGTGCTGGAGCTCGAGAGCGGTGCCGCCGCCGACGTCATGCACTGGGGTGACGGGTTCGAGATCGAGACGGTCATCAACACCCGGATCGCGAAGGCCAAGCTCGACATCGCCGAGGTCAAGAGCTTCGAGTTCGACCGCCTGCACGGCACGAGCAACCTCAACGCGGTCACCGACGGCCTCCGGGTCCTGAAGGCCATCATGATCGAGCGCTTCCTGACCCGCCCGGTCGCGAAGCCCGAGGTGCCCGCCCACATCCAGCAGATCCGCGAGCTGGCCGCCGCCTGACCGCTCGCTTCCGACGCCGTCGCCCACCGAGTCCCGGGCCACGGCGTCGGCATGTCCCCCTAGTGTGTGAACCGTGGTTCGCATCGCGGTGATCGGCGCCGGCTTCAGCGGCATCGGCATCACGTCGCAGGTCCTCGCCGCGGGCTACGACGACGTCACGGTCTTCGAGAAGGGCCAGGACGTCGGCGGCGTCTGGCGCGAGAACGACTACCCGGGCGCGGCCTGCGACGTCGCCAGCCACCTCTACAGCTTCTCGTTCGCCCCCGAGGGCCGCTGGAGCAAGCGGTACGCCGAGCAGCCCGAGATCCACGCCTACCTGCGCCGGACGGCCGACGAGCTCGGCGTGACGCCGAAGGTGCGCTTCGGTACGGAGATCGCCCGCTGCTCCTGGGACGACGACCGTCGCGTGTGGAGCCTCGACCAGCACGGCGAGTTCGACGTCGTCATCGCTGCCTGCGGTCAGCTGTCGCGGCCGCACGTGCCGGACCTGCCGGGCGCCTTCGCCGGCCCGCTGTTCCACTCCGCCCAGTGGCGCCACGACGTCGACCTGACGGGCAAGCGGGTGCTCGTGGTCGGGACAGGGGCGAGCGCTGTCCAGTTCGTGCCGCGGGTCGCCCAGGTCGCGTCGCACGTCACCGTCCTGCAGCGGTCGGCGCCGTGGGTGCTGGAGAAGGACGACCGCACCTACAGCCCGCGAGTGCAGGAGCTGCTGCGCGACCACCCGAACGTGCTGCAGGCCGACCGGCTGCGGACCTTCGTCAGCAACGAGCTCCGGTCCCTCGGCTTCAACACCGAGCCCCGGCTCATGAAGGCCTTCGAGCGGCAGGCCCGCAAGCACATCGAGGAGGCGCTGCCCGCCCGCAAGCGCGAGCTGGCGGTGCCCGACTACCCGATCGGGTGCAAGCGCATCCTCATCAGCAACGAGTGGTACTCGGCACTGGCGAAGGACCACGTCGACGTCGTGAACGCGGGCGTGAAGGAGCTGGTCCCCACCGGGGCGCTGCTCGAGAACGGCGACACCGTCGAGGCCGACGTCGTCATCCTCGGCACCGGCTTCACGGCGACCGAGCTCCTCGCACCGATGCAGGTCGAGGCCCGTGGTCGCACCCTGCAGGACGCCTGGTCCGGCGGCGCCGAGGCCTACCTCGGCAGTGCCGTGGCGGGCTTCCCGAACCTGTTCCTGCTCTACGGCCCCAACACCAACCTCGGGCACAACTCGATCATCCTCATGCTGGAGAGCCAGTTCCGCTGGATCCTGCAGGCGGTCGGACGGGTACGTCCCGGCGGGTCCGTCGAGGTGCGACCCCAGGTGATGCGTCGCTACAACGACTGGCTGCAGAAGCGCTTGAAGGGCACGGTCTTCGCGACCGGCTGCGACTCCTGGTACCTCACGGACACCGGCCGCAACACGCAGAACTGGCCTGGAACCACCGTCGCGTTCCGGTGGCGCACGCGGCGCCTGCGCGACACCGACCTGGAGGTCCGCACGTGAACCCGATGATGGCCGGGACCCGCCTCGTCATGAAGTACGGCATCCGTCCTGTCTACGGACCACCGATGCCGATCGGGATGCAGCGGACCCTGGGTGACTTGGCCAGCGCGCTCCAGCGGATGCCCCGCGGCGTGACAGCCACCTCCGTGGTCCTCGGTGGCCGCACGGCCAAGCGGTTCGCCGGGAGCGACGCAGCCGACGACCGGGCGGTCCTGTGGCTGCACGGCGGAGCGTTCATCACCGGCTCGACGAAGACGCACGGCTCGCTCGCTGCGCACCTCGCCAAGGCCACCGGCGTGCCGGTCTACCTGCTCGACTACCGGCTCGCCCCCGAGCACCAGCACCCGGCCGCGGTCGACGACGCCGTCGGCGCGCTGAAGCTCGTGCCCGAGGCGAACGTCGTCCTCGGCGGCGACTCGGCAGGCGGCTGCCTGGCGCTGCTCGCCGCCGACCGGGGGGTGCGCGACCTCGCCGGGCTGGCCCTCGTCAGCCCCCTCGTCGACCTCACGCACGCGACCGCCCGCGCCTACGAGGGCGAGGAGGTGCTCGTGCGGGCCGACTGGGCCGAGCAGGGAGTGCGGGCGATGTTCGGGCACGACCTTCCGGTCGTACCCGACCCGACCGTCCCCCTGGTCGTCCACGTCGCCGAGCACGAGCGGCTGCGGGCGGAGGGCGAGGCGCTCGCCCGCCGCACCGGGGCCGAGCTGGTCTGCGTTCCCGGCGGCTGGCACGACATCCACCTGCAGGCTGCCATCGTCCCTGCGGCCAAGAGGGCCGTCGACCAGCTCGCCGGGTCGATCAACGACTTCTTCTGAACCGACCCGCCAGCTGCTGCGTCTGTGTGGCATGACCAAGCGGATCGCCCTGCTGCTCCTGGCCCTCACCGCCGCCTGCGGGGGCGCCTCCTCCACCCCGCACGCCGTCCTCGGGTCGGCCCCGTCGTCGGCACCGGCTGTTGTCCAGCCGGTCTCCCGCCCCGCGGTCACGGCGAAGCCGAGCCCGTCGCTCGCTCCCCGGCCGCACTTCCGGACGCCGCAGGCGGCCATGCGCTTCATGGCCCGGGCCTGGAACGACGGCAACGCCGAGCACCTGAAGTGGGTCACCGAGCCCAACGTGCGCAACGACCTGCAGCTCATGCACCGCGAGGCGATGAACCTGCGGCTCAAGAGCTGCGAGAAGGACGACTCCTACGTCAGGGGTGACTACCTCTGCACCTTCGTGCACGACTACCCGGTCGGCTACCAGGGCTACAGGGGCCCGGGCGGCGTCGGCAGCGCGACGTTCGTCGCCGGCCCCGTCTCCCGCACCGGCTGGTACATGACCGAGTACATCACCTGCGGCTGATCCCACCCCGCGCACCAGGGCTCACAGCCGCTCGCGGGAAGGCGCGTGGCGCCGTCCCAGCACTCGACCTGCAGCGCGTGGTCGGGGATAGGGTCTGGGGTGACCCGCGGGAGCGTCGCGATCCGACGCTGAGAGGGCGGCAGGTCCGGCCGCTGACCGTTCGCACCTGATCCGGTTCGCACCGGCGTAGGGAGGACCTCCTCACATGAACGAGTCGTTCCCCGGTTCCACCAAGACCTACCTGCAGGGCTCCCGGCCCGACCTGCAGGTCCCCATGCGCGAGGTCACCCTCACGACCGGCGACAAGGTCGTCCTCTACGACACCTCCGGGCCGTGGACGGACCCGTCGCTCCAGAGCGACATCCGTTTCGGGCTGCCCGCGCTGCGCGCTGCCTGGATCGCCGAGCGGGGCGACACCGAGGAGTACGACGGGCGCGAGGTGCAGCCCGTCGACAACGGCCTCAAGGCGCACGACCACCGCAACCTCGACACCGTCTTCGGCGGCACCCGCAAGCCCCGCAAGGCGCTGCCGGGCCAGACGGTCACCCAGCTCCGCTACGCCAAGCAGGGCGTCATCACGCCCGAGATGGAGTTCGTGGCGCTCCGCGAGGGCTGCACCCCCGAGCACGTGCGCGACGAGCTCGTCGCGGGCCGGGTCGTCCTCCCCCTGAACGTCAACCACCCGGAGTCCGAGCCGATGGCGATCGGCCGCAACTTCCTGGTGAAGATCAACGCCAACATCGGCAACTCCGCCGTCGCTTCCTCGATCGAGGAGGAGGTCGAGAAGATGACGTGGGCGACCCGCTGGGGCGCTGACACGGTCATGGACCTCAGCACGGGGCGCAACATCCACACCACCCGCGAGTGGGTCATCCGCAACAGTGCCGTCCCCATCGGCACGGTCCCGATCTACCAGGCGCTGGAGAAGGTCAACGGCAAGGCCGAGGACCTGTCGTGGGAGGTCTACCGCGACACCCTCATCGAGCAGTTCGAGCAGGGCGTCGACTACATCACCGTGC
>JAODNF010000203.1 GCA_025464915.1 Frankiales bacterium
GGCCGTCGCTGCGGCGCAGCGCGGCATCGAGGTCGTGCACGTCGACGAGAAGGTGCTCGGCGCGCTGGCCGAGACCGTCACGCCGCAGGGCCTGGTGGGTGTCGCGCCGCTGCTGGACGCCGCGCTCCCGGCGAGCCCGCGCCTGGTCGCCGTGCTCCACGGCGTCAACGACCCCGGCAACGCCGGCACCGTCATCCGCACGGCGGACGCGGCGGGGGCCGACGCGGTCGTGCTCACCGAGGGCTCGGTCGACCCGCACAACGGCAAGTGCGTCCGGGCCACCGCAGGCAGCCTGTGGCACCTGCCGGTGGTGACCGATGCCGACGCACTGCGGACCATCGCCGACCTGCAGGCCGACGGGCTCACGGTCCTCGCCACGACCGGCGCCGCCGACGTCGACCTCGACGACCTCGACCTGTCCGGTCCCACCGCGTGGGTGTTCGGCACCGAGGCGCACGGGTTGCCGGAGGAGGTGCTCGCGGCTGCAGACCGCCGGGTGCGGATCCCGCTCTACGGCCGTGCCGAGTCGCTCAACCTCGCGAGCGCCGCCGCGGTGTGTCTTTACGCCTCGGCGCGCGCTCAGCGAGAAGATGCGCGCACGCACGCAGCGTCGCCTCTACAGTGACGCTGAAGGAGGGCCGCGTGTCGCTGGAGAAGTCCGCGTACGACGACCTGCCCGACGGCGTGATCGTCGCGGACGCAGGTGGGTCGGTCGTGTCCGTGAACCCCGCGGCGGCGCGCATCCTGGCCACCAGCGCCGATGCCGTGGTGGGACGCGCCCTCGCCGAGGTGCTCCCGCTCGCCGACGAGCAGCAGCGCGACTGGTGGCAGTGCACCGACCCGTTCGGCGGCCTGGCCACCCGCACCCGCCAGCCGGAGCGCCGGCTCCAGGTCAGCGCCGGCCCACTGCTCGGCCGCGAGCTGCTCGTGACGGCCGCCTACGTCCGCGACGACAGCCGCCGGCTGCAGCGGGTGGTGGTGAGCCTGCGCGACAACCGCGCCCGGGAGCGCACCGACCGCAGCCGCGCCGACCTCGTGAGCACCGTCGCGCACGAGCTGCGCAGCCCTCTCACCAGCGTGAAGGGCTTCACCGCGACGCTGCTCGCGAAGTGGGACCGCTTCAACGACGAGCAGAAGCAGCTGATGCTGCAGACCGTCAACAGCGACGCCGACCGCGTCACCCGCCTGCTCACCGAGCTCCTCGACGTCAGCCGCATCGACGCCGGCCGCCTCGAGATGCGAAAGCAGGTGGTCGACCTGGCGACCGCGGCGCAGAAGGCCATCGACGGCCGGGTCGCCGGTGAGGAGCCCGCGGACAGGTTCGTCCTCAACATCACCGGCGCGCTGCCCGAGATCTGGGCCGACCCCGACAAGATCGACCAGGTGATCGGCAACCTGGTCGAGAACGCCCTGCGCCACGGCGACGGGACCGTCACCGTCACCGTCGGACCGTTCGAGAGCGGGGCCGAGGTCGTCGTCGAGGACCAGGGCGTCGGCATCCCGCCGGACACGGCTGCTCGCGTGTTCACCCGGTTCTGGCGCGGCAACAAGGGCCGCGGCACCGGGCTCGGTCTCTACATCGTGAAGGGCCTGGTCGAGGCCCACGGCGGGTCGGTCGAGGTCGGCTCCGCCAGCGGCGGAGGGGCGCGGTTCCGATTCGTGCTGCCCGCCGGCACGCCTCCCTACGCGGAGTAGCAGTCCTGGCGGGCGCCCCTGGCAGACTTCCCGCCGACCCCCGAACTGGAGCACCCCTGTGTCCGCGCCTGACTACGACCCGAAGCGGGTCGATGCCCTGAGCCCTGAGCAGCTGCAGGCTGCCGTCGCCGCCGCCGTCGCCGCGTTCGACGCCGCGTCCGGTCTCGACCAGCTCGCCGCTGCCAAGACCGCGCACCTCGGCGGGAACGCTCCCGTCTCCCTGGCCAACAAGGAGATCGGGGTCCTCCCGCCGCAGGCCCGCGGCGACGCGGGCAAGCGGGTCAACGACACGCGCAAGGCCCTCGAAGCCGCCTTCGAGACCCGCAAGGCAGCACTCGAGGAGCAGCGCGACGCCCGCGTGCTGGTCGAGGAGCGGGTCGACGTGTCGCTGCTGCCGGGCACTGTCCTGGAAGGTGGCCGGCACCCGCTGACGACGCTGCAGGAGCGCATCGCTGACGTCTTCGTCGCCATGGGCTGGGAGGTCGCCGAGGGCCCCGAGGTCGAGCACGAGTGGTTCAACTTCGACGCGCTCACCATGCCGGCCGACCATCCCGCCCGCGAGATGCAGGACACCCTCTGGCTCGCGCCCGAGAACAGCGGCGTCGTGATGCGCACGCAGACCAGCCCCGTGCAGATCCGCAGCCTGCTCGCCCGGGGACTGCCCTGCTACGTGATCGCCCCCGGCCGGGTCTTCCGCAACGACGCGCTCGATGCCACGCACTCCCCGGTCTTCGGCCAGGTCGAGGGGCTGTGCGTCGACGAGGGCATCACCATGGCCCACCTGCGGGGGACCCTGGCGCACTTCGCGGAGGCGACGATCGGGCCGGGCCTGAAGACCCGGCTGCGCCCGTCGTACTTCCCCTTCACCGAGCCCTCCGCCGAGCTCGACCTGCAGTGCTTCAACTGCCGAGGGAGCGGCGAGCCGTGCCGGGTGTGCTCCTCCGAGGGCTGGATCGAGATCGGCGGCTGCGGCATGGTCAACCCCGCCGTCCTGGTCGCCTGCGGCGTCGACCCGGAGCGCTACAGCGGGTTCGCGTTCGGCATGGGCCTGGACCGGACCCTGATGTTCCGGCACGGCATCACCGACATCCGGGACCTCTACGAGGGCGACCAGCGCTTCACGCTGGCGCTCGGGGCGGAGGCCTGACATGCGCGTCCCCCTGTCGTGGCTCCGCGCGTTCGTCCCGGACCTGACGGCGTCCGGGCACGAGATCGCCAGCCGGCTCGTCGCCGCCGGCCTCGAGGTCGAGAAGGTCGAGGCGCACGGCGACATCGCCGGAGTCGTGGTCGGTCGCGTCGTCGACATCGAGGAGCTCACGGAGTTCAAGAAGCCGATCCGCTTCTGCCACGTCGACGTCGGCAGCAGGGTGCACGACGTCGTCTGCGGTGCGCAGAACTTCGCCGTCGGCGACCTGGTGCCCTTCGCCACCCCTGGCACCGTCCTGCCGGGCGGCTTCGCCATCGCGACGCGGCAGACCTACGGCCGCACGTCCGACGGCATGATCTGCAGCGAGGCGGAGCTCGGCCTGGCCGACGCGAGCGCGGGCATCCTGGTCCTCGAGACCGGCGAGCTCGGCCAGGACGTGGTCGACCTGCTCGGGCTGCGCGACGAGGTGCTCGACATCGCGATCACCCCGGACCGCGGCTACGCGCTCAGCATCCGCGGGGTCGCGAGGGAGGCCGCCACCGCGTTCGGCTTGGGCTTCGCCGACCCCGGGCTGCGGGCGACGCCCGAGGCGAAGGGCGGGTACGACGTCCGGCTCGAGGACCCGGCCTGCGACCGCTTCGTCGCCCGCATCGTCCGCGGCGTCGACCCGTTGGCACCGTCGCCGAGCTGGCTGCAGCGCCGTCTCGTGCTGGCGGGGATGCGCCCGATCTCGCTGGCCGTCGACGTCACGAACCACGTGATGCTCGAGCTCGGCCAGCCGACCCACGCCTACGACCTCGCCACCCTGCAGGGACCGGTCGTCGTGCGGCGCGCCACAGCGGGGGAGCGCCTCACGACCCTCGACGGTCAGGACCGGGCCCTGTCGCCGGCCGACCTGCTCATCACCGACGACAGCGGGCCGATCGGGCTGGCCGGCGTCATGGGTGGTGCCAGCACGGAGATCTCCGACCGCACGACCGACGTGCTTGTCGAGGCGGCGCACTTCCTGCCGTCCGCGATCACGCTTGCGGCCCGGCGGCACCGGCTGCCCAGCGAGGCCAGCAAGCGCTTCGAGCGCGGCGTCGACTCCTCCCTGCCCGCGGCGGCGGCCGACCTGATCGTCGAGCTGCTCGTCGAGCTCGGCGGCGGCACCGCCGGAGAGATCACCGACAACGACCAGCGCGTCGCCGCGCCGCCGGTGCGCCTGCCCGCGGCCCTGCCGGGTCGGGTGGCGGGCCTCGACTACAGCCGCGACGCCGTCGTGCACCGGCTCGAGCAGGTCGGGTGCACCGTGCTGGGCACCGACGTCCTCGACGTGGTCGCCCCCACCTGGCGTCCGGACCTCACCGGCCCGGCCGACCTGGTCGAGGAGGTCATCCGCCTCGAGGGCTACGACGACGTGCCGATCGCCCTGCCCACCGCTCCCGCCGGCCGAGGCCTTACCGCCGCCCAGCGGCTGCGCCGGACGGCGCTGCGCTCACTCGCGGCCGCCGGCCTCGCCGAGGTCGTGATGCCGCCGTTCGTCGCCGACGAGCTCGTCGACCTGCTCGGCCAGGGCCGGCACAGCGCGCCTCGGGTCCTCAACCCGCTGTCGGAGCAGGAGGCGCTGCTGCGGCCGTCGCTGCTGCCCGGCCTGCTGACCGCTCTGCTGCGCAACGTCGGTCGGGGCTTGCCGGACGTCGCCCTGTTCGAGGCCGGCTCGGTCTTCCGTGGCACGGGCACACCCGTCGCGGAGGTGCCCAAGACGACGC
>JAODNF010000212.1 GCA_025464915.1 Frankiales bacterium
TCGAGGACCTCAAGGACACCCGCCGCGATCTGCTCACCGTCGTCAAGGACGTCGACGACCGCATCCACGACGTCTTCCGCTCCGCCTTCGAGGACACCGCCCGCGAGTTCGTCGACGTCTTCGCGACGCTGTTCCCCGGCGGCGAGGGCAAGCTGGTGCTCACCGACCCCGACGACCTGCTCGTCTCGGGCATCGAGGTGTTCGCCCGCCCCGCCGGCAAGAAGGTCAGCAGGCTCTCGCTGCTGTCCGGCGGCGAGCGGTCCCTGACCGCGATCGCGCTGCTGGTCGCCATCTTCCGGGCCCGGCCCTCGCCGTTCTACGTCATGGACGAGGTCGAGGCGGCGCTCGACGACCGCAACCTCGGACGCCTGCTCGAGGCGCTCGAGTCCCTGCGGGAGTCGTCGCAGCTGATCGTCATCACGCACCAGAAGCGGACGATGGAGATCGCCGACGCCCTCTACGGCGTCACCATGCGTGGCGACGGGGTCTCGACCGTGGTCAGCCAGCGCCTCCGCGAGCGCGAGCCCGCCTAGGCCCCGCTCGGCAACTCTGCGGGTCTCGGCGACGCTGCACGCCTGAACCGCCCACAGAGCTGGCCATCGCGGCCCGGCCCCCGCGGCAGCTCTGTGGCTCGGCGCGACGTGGTCAGCCTGAAGCGCCCACAGAGCTCGGCAGCAGCGGGCTGCTGGTAGACACGACCTCGTGATCGAGCTGCTCGTCCTCGTCGGCGTCGTCCTGCTGCTGGCGGTCGCCGTGATGGTCGGGTTCGTCACCAGGCGCCCCGCGAAGGCGCTTCCCGCGCCCCGGCAGGAACCGCAGGTCGGCGACGACAGCGCCGTCCCCCGCGACACCCCGGTGCCGACCGTCGAGGACGTCCCGCTCCCGACCGCGCCCGCCCTCGACGTACCCGACCCCACCGCCGGCCGACTCACGCGGCTGCGCTCCCGGCTGAGCCGCAGCCAGGGCACGCTGGGCCGAGGGCTGTTCGCCCTGCTGTCCAGGGACAAGCTCGACGACGACACGTGGGAGGAGGTCGAGGACACCCTTCTCACCTCCGACATGGGCGTCGCCGCGACCCAGGAGCTGGTGGGTCGCCTCAAGCAGCGGGTCCGGGTCGAGGGCGTGACCAGCCCCGCGGAGCTGCGCGCCATCCTGCGCGAGGAGCTCGTCACCACCATCGGCCGCGACGTCGACCGGACTCTCAAGACCCTCCCGCACGCGGATCGTCCGGCTGTCGTGCTGGTCGTCGGGGTCAACGGCACCGGCAAGACCACGACCTGCGGCAAGCTGGCCCGGGTCCTCGTCGCCGACGGCCGCTCGGTCGTCCTGGGCGCCGCCGACACCTTCCGCGCCGCCGCCGCCGACCAGCTCGAGACCTGGGGCTCCCGGGTCGGGGCCGAGACCGTGCGCGGGCCGGAGGGCGGGGACCCGGCGGCCATCGCGTTCGACGCCGTCGCGCGCGGCAAGGAGCTGAAGGCCGACACGGTCCTGGTGGACACCGCCGGCCGCCTGCACACCAAGACCGGGCTCATGGACGAGCTCGGCAAGGTGAAGCGGGTCGTCGAGAAGCACGGTCCCATCGACGAGACGCTGCTCGTGCTCGACGCGACGACGGGCCAGAACGGCGTCGTGCAGGCGCGGGTCTTCACCGAGGCCGTCCAGGTCACCGGGGTCGTGCTCACCAAGCTCGACGGCACCGCCAAGGGCGGGATCGTCGTCGCCGTCCAGCGCGAGCTCGGCATCCCCGTCAAGCTGATCGGCCTGGGGGAGGGCCCCGACGACCTCGCGCCCTTCGAGGCCGAGGCCTTCGCCGACGCCCTGCTGGGGGACGACGCCGCGCTCTGAGATCACGGGGCGGGAACAGCAGCCGATGTTTGAGCGTTCAAGCAGACATGGCAGAGATCCGCACCCGCGTCACGGTGCCGTTGAGCTTCCCCGACGGCTACCGCACGAGCGCTGAGGTCGTGACGTTCTTCGGGCTCTCCGACGGCAAGGAGCACCTGGCGCTGAAGCTCGGCGAGCCGGGGCCCGTCCCCCTGGTGCGGCCGCACTCGGAGTGCCTCACCGGCGACGTGTTCGGCAGCGAGCGCTGCGACTGCGGCGCGCAGCTGCGCGAGGCGGTCGAGCGGATCGCCATCGAGGGCGGCTACCTGCTCTACCTGCGCCAGGAGGGCCGCGGCATCGGGCTCTACGCCAAGCTCGACGCCTACGCGCTGCAGGACTCCGGCCTGGACACCTACGAGGCCAACGTCGCGCTCGGCCGAGGTGAGGACGAGCGCGACTACACCGCCGTCGCGGAGATGCTGCTGGCGCTCGGGGTCGACGAGGTCGACCTGCTCAGCAACAACCCCGACAAGCTCGCCCGCCTGGGCGTCGCCGTCCGCCGCCAGGTCCCGACCGGCGTGCACCTGACCGCGGCCAACGCCGACTACCTGTCGGCGAAGGTCACGCACACGGCGCACACTCTCGACCTGCTTTCTCCCACCGCGGCCTGACCGTGTCTGTCACCCTGCACCCCGTGACACGCTGGCTCACCGACGACGAGCAGCGCGCCTGGCTGGCCTGGCTCGGCGCGTCCGAGCTGCTCATGAGCGCCCTCGACGCCCAGCTCCAGCGTGACGCCGGCTTCCCGCACACCTACTACGCGATCCTGGCCCAGCTCTCGCACGCGCCGGACCGGACGCTGCGGATGAGCGACCTGGCGAGCGTCGTCAACGCCAGCCCCAGCCGGCTGAGCCACGCGGTCGGCAAGCTCGAGGACCGGGGCTGGGTCCGGCGCACCCCGTCGACCTGCGACAAGCGCAGCACGATGTGCACCCTCACCGACGCGGGGTTCGGCGTGCTCGAGCAGCACGCTCCGGGCCACGTCGAGGCCGTGCGCAGCTACCTGCTCGACGCCCTCACGCCGGAGCAGGTCGGCCAGCTCGAGCAGATCTGCACCGCCGTCGTCGACAAGCTCGACCCGTCAGGCGCCTGCCGGCGCTGAGCGGTCGACGGCGACGCACCAGTCCGCGTCGTCGCGCCAGGGATCGGCATCCCACGTCGCGTGCCGCGCGACCGGCTCCAGGGCGCTCACCAGCGGCTCGTACGCCGACAGCGCGAGCCGGTCGGTCCGCCACCCCGACACCAGCAGCCCGCCCGGGACCAGGTGCGCCGCGAGCCGGTCGACGACCGGCTGCTCGGTGCCCGGCTCGACGAACACGATGACGTTGCCGGCCATCACGACCAGGTCGAACCGGTCCTGCAGGTCGAGCGCCGCCAGGTCCGCCGACACCCAGGTCACCGCCGGGTCCTGACGGGCGACGGCCAGCATCGACGCGTCGTTGTCCACGCCCGTGACGACGTGCCCGCGCCGGGCGAGCTCCGACGCGACCCGGCCCGTGCCGCAGCCCGCGTCCAGCACGCGGCTGCCCGGAGGCACGAGCGCGTCGACGTACCCCGCTTCGCCGTGCAGGTCGCGACCGGAGGCGGCGAGCGCAGCGAACCGGGCTGCGTACTCCTCGCCGCTCGTCCCGCCGGTCTCGCTGAGCCAGCGACTCACCTGAAACGCGCATGTGACACGAGAACGAAACCCAACCCGACCATGCTTCACCTCCGCGAAACAAACAGGACACCGCTGCGGAACAGCCTCTCGCGAGTGTTCTCCCGGACACCTTCCGGCCCCGTTCGGGGCGACACGAGGAGAAGCATGAGCAGCCCTCACCTGATCGGCTACCTGGCCGAGACGACCCCTGACGACGCGCTGACCAACGCGAACACGGCATGGATCCTGGCCTCCTCGGCCATGGTCCTGCTGATGACGCCCGGCCTCGCGTTCTTCTACGGCGGCATGACCCGCGCCAAGAGCACCCTCAACATGATCATGATGAGCTTCTCCAGCATCGGGATCGTGTCGGTGCTCTGGGTGATCTACGGGTACTCGCTGGCGTTCAACACGGACAAGAAGTCGGGTCTGATCGGCGGTCTCGGCTACAGGTTCCTCCACAACGAGACGCAGAAGTCGATCACGCTCAACCTCTACGACTACGCCTTCGTCGCCTTCCAGCTGATGTTCGCGATCATCACGCTCGCCCTCATCTCGGGCGCCGTGGCGGACCGGATGAAGTTCAGCGCCTGGGTCGTGTTCAGCGTCATCTGGATCTCGGTCATCTACTTCCCGGTCGCGCACTGGGTCTTCGCCTTCGGCGCCCCGCTGACCGGTGCGAAGGGCGAGGTCGCCGCCAACGGCGCGGCCAGTGGGTTCGTGCAGGGCACAGGTGGCTGGATCGTTCAGAAGCTCGGTGCCCTGGACTTCGCCGGTGGCACGGCCGTGCACATCAACGCCGGTGCCGCAGGCCTCGCCCTCTGCCTCGTCCTGGGTGTCCGCAAGGGCTTCAAGAAGGAGGCCATGCGGCCGCACAACCTGCCGCTCGTCATGATCGGCACCGGCCTGCTCTGGTTCGGCTGGTTCGGCTTCAACGCCGGCTCGGCCCTCTCCTCGGGTGGTCTTGCGGGCATCGCCTTCGTCAACACGCAGGTCGCGACCGCCGCGGCGCTGTGCGGCTGGCTCGTCGTCGAGCGGCTGCGTGACGGCCACTTCACGACGCTCGGTGCCGCCTCGGGTGCCGTCGCCGGTCTGGTCGCCATCACGCCCGCCTGCGGCTCGGTCAGCCCGTCCGGTGCCGTCGCCGTCGGCGCGATCGCCGGTGCCGTCTGCGCCCTGGCGATCGGCATCAAGAACGTGCTCGGCTTCGACGACGCGCTCGACGTCGTCGGTGTCCACCTGGTCGGCGGTCTCGCGGGCACCCTGCTCATCGGACTGTTCGCCACGAAGGCGACCAACGGCTTCGTCGACGGCCTGTTCTACGGCGGCGACGCCTCGCAGCTCGGCAAGCAGGCCGTGGCGGCGTTCGCCGTCCTCGGCTACTCCTTCTTCGGCACCCTCATCATCGCGCTGGCCATCAAGTACACGATCGGCCTGCGCGTCAGCGAGGAGGCCGAGATCACCGGCATCGACCAGGCCGAGCACGCCGAGACGGCGTACGAGTGGGGCTCGGTCAGCACCGGCGCCACGCACGGGTCCTCGATCAGCTCGCCGGCCCCGCAGCGGGTCGTCACGTGAGGCTGGTGACCGCGGTCCTCAAGCCCTTCAAGCTCGACGACGTCAAGAC
>JAODNF010000226.1 GCA_025464915.1 Frankiales bacterium
CCTAAGGCCGGCCACTTCGTCGTCGAGGAGGCCCCCGAGGTGTGCCTCGAGGCCCTGCGGGAGCTGCTCGCTGACACGGGTTGAGCGGCTCGCCGGAGCGGCAGCGCTCGCCCTCGCGCTGCTGCACCTGCTGCTCGTGCCGCACTCGGGCACGGACCTCGCGGCGCAGCAGGCGCGAGCCCACTTCGCCGCCCCGGTCGACTTCTCCTGGTACGGCGGCACGACCGCACCCGGCTACTCCGTGCTGTCGCCGTGGGTGATGTCGGCGCTCGGGGTGGCCCTGACCGGCGTCGTGGCGGCCGTGCTCGGCGCGGTCCTGCTGGCCGGGTTCCTGGGCACCGTCCCGGCGTCGCTGTTGGGGGCCACCTTCGTCGTGGCCGACGTGGCGAGCGGCCGGGTGACGTTCGCCCTCGGGCTCGTCGTGGGGCTGGCAGCCGTCCGCTGGCGGTCCGGTGCGCTGGCGGTGCTGACGGCTCTCGTGAGCCCGGTCGCGGCCGTCTTCGTGGCCGTGGCGGGCGCGGTCCTGGTGCTGCACCGGTTGCCACGTGGTGGGCGCCTTGTGCTCGGGGCTCTCGTCCCGACGGGGCTCATCGGGTGGCTTCTCGGCGACGGCGGCGTCCAGCCGTTCCCGTGGCGCTCGGCGCTGCTCACGCTGGCGGTGCTGCTGGCCGTGGGAGTGCTGACGAACGAGCCGCTCGTCCGGACCGCGTGCGGGCTGCTGGTCGTCGCAGTGGTCGTGCTGGCGCTCTCGAGCGACCCGTTCGGCAGCAACGTCCAGCGGCTCCCTCTGCTGCTCGCCGGCCCGGTGCTGCTCGCGATGTCACGGTGGCGGCTGATGCCGCTCGGGCTCGTCGGTTGCCTGGTGTGGCAGCTCGCGCCGCTGCAGGGCGACCTGTCGGTGGCACGGATCCCGATGGCGGCGGTGACGGCCGAGCTGCGGTCGCTCGGGTCGGTCCGTGCGGAGGTCGTCGCCCCCCGCGACCACGCCGACGTGACGACCGGCCTGCTGCTCGCCCGGGGCTGGGCCCGGCAGGTCGACGTGGGCCGGAACCCCTTGTTCTACAAGGGGACACTCACCGCACCCGCCTATGTCGCGTGGCTCCACGACAACGCCGTCGATCACGTGGCGCTGCCCCGTCACGGGTCGCTCGACATCGGCGCGACCCGTGAGGCCGCGCTGCTGCGCACGCCCATCAAGGGGGTGTCGCAGGTCTGGCACGACGCCGACTGGACGGTCTGGCGCGTCGACGGCGCCCAGCCCCTCGTCCCCGGCCTGGTGTCCGCCTCCCGCCGCGGACTCGTCGTCGCCCCGCTGCCAGCCGCCGCCGCGGCACCGGGTGGACGGCGGGTGGTGCGCATCCACTGGAACCACTGGCTGTCGCTGGAGGGCGAAGGTTGCATCGAGCCCGACGGACGCTGGGTCTCCTTGACGGCGACCGAGCGGGTGACGATCACGAGCAGCTGGCACCCGCGGGGGCACTGCTGACCGACCGCGAATGGACACTGCGCCGCGGTTTCCGGGCCGAGAACCACAGCGCAGTGTCCATTCGCGCAGGGCTACGATCGGGCCCAGAGCTCGGCGTCGACCCGGCCGCGGTGGCTCGCGAAGACCCGGTGGAAGTGGGCGTCCGCGTAGGCCGTCGTCGTGGCGTTCCACTCGTCGGTCTCGTCGGGGGAGCGGTAGAGCAGCAGGTAGTCGGCCTTCCCGAGCTGGCTGACGGTGTCCCGCTGCCACTGCTCGTCGGCGACGAACCCCTGCGGGTAGAACGGCTTGTCGTGCGGCCAGTCGGTGTTCTGCGTCAGCGCGACGCCGCGCCCGTCGATCCAGGACGGGCAGGTCCTCGAGGGCGCGATGAGACGGTCGGCCGCGACGGCGAGCGAGATCGCCTCGTAGAACACGCACGAGCCCTGGGGCACCAGTGCCCGGACCTGCGACAGGTCGCCCTGACCGGGGTAGTCGCTCGTGACGTCGTGCACGGAGAACCCGGTGAAGACCAGCGTGAGGGCAGCCAGTGCGAGGGCGCCGGCCCGGCGGGCCTCGAGTGAGCAGGCGAGCAGAGCGAGAGGAGGCACGAGGAACGCGCCGTAGTGGGGGAAGTAGGACGGGGAGTTGACGAACGCGAGCGCCCCGATGCCCGTGACCAGGATCCAGAGCGTGTACGCCGACTGGGGTCGCCGTCGCTCCCACGACACCGGAACCGCGACGACCGCCGCCACGCAGGCGAGCAGGACCAGCAGCGCCAGCGGGTGACCGATCCGCGGGTCGAGGACCCGGACCAGCCCACCGGAGGTGTTGTCCGCGGGACGGCTCAGCTGGGTGGTCATGACGTCGTGCCAGACCGTGACGGGATCGGTGATCGCGAACGGGAGGATCAGGACGCCCGACCCGAGCCCAAGGCCCGCCACCAGGGGCTTCAGCAGCGTGCGGCGGTGGCTGATGACGAGCCAGAGCAGGATCGCCACGACGTACGCCCCGGCGAAGACCTTGCAGCCGACGCCGGCGATCAGGAGCACACCCGCCAGCACGGCGCGCTGCCTGGTGAGAGCGACCACCGCGAGCAGGCAGAACAGGTTGACCAGGGGTTCGAGCAGGACGGTGTGCTCGGCCACGACGGAGTCGGGCATCACGGCGTACAGGGCCGCCGCGACGAGCGCCGCGCGCGGTGACGCCTTGGGCAGCCCGAGGACCAGCCGGTGGACCAGCAGCACGTTCGCGACGCCGACCGCGACCATCAGGACGCGCGCGGAGGCCAGGCCGGTCGGGTCCCCGAACCACGACCCGATCAGCGCGCTGGGGAGCAGCAGGACGCTCGTGACCGGCGGGTGCACGATCAGGAAGTCGCGGTAGGGCACCAGCCCGTCGAGCAGCATCCGCGAGGCGCCGTAGTAGACGCCGTCGTCGACCTCCATGACGCCGAGGAACGTGTGCGGCTGGAAGAACGGGTAGGCGCGGAGCGCGATCGCGACCAGGCTGACGAGGACGAGCAGCGGCGTGGATCGGGCCGCTCGGGTCATCGCAAGAACGTTACCCGCGGGACACCCACCTCTCGGATAGCGTGCTGGAGTGCGCCGATTGCTTCCCCTGCTCCTGCTGCTTCCCGTGCTCCTGGCCGTCCCCGCGCGGGCGGCGACGACCGTGCTCGAGGGCGTCGACACCTCTTCGTACCAGCACGGGAACGGCGCGGCGATCAACTGGACCGCTCTGCGGGACGAGGGCCGCCGGTTCGTCTTCCTGCGGGCGACGTCCAACGCCAAGGCCGACGCCAACTTCGCCCAGGACTGGCGCGACGCCGCGGCGGCCGGGCTGTTCCACGGCGCCTACCACTACGCCAAGCCGGGTGCCAGCAGCGGCAAGCTGCAGGCCGACTTCTTCGCCGACGCCATCGGTGACCAGTCGACGCCCGGCACGCTGCCCCCGGTCCTCGACCTCGAGGAGAGCGGTGGGCTGTCCGTCTCGTCGCTGCGATCCTGGGCGCAGGCGTTCCTCACCGAGCTGGAAGCTCGCACCGGGCGGGTGCCGATCCTCTACACGAACCCGAACAGCTGGCACGTGCTGATGGGCGACTCGACGGCGTTCTCCCGCTACCCGCTGTGGGAGGCGCACTACACGAGCAAGGCCCAGCCGAACCCGATCGCCGGTTGGAGCAGCTGGACCTTCTGGCAGTACACCTCCTCCGGCTCGAGCAGCGGGATCTCCGGAGCCGTCGACCAGGACCGCTTCAACGGCTCCTCGCTCGACCTCGGTGTGCTCGCGAACTCGGGGACCTGGGGGCCGCCCTCGTCGACCGCGGCCGAGAGCGACCCGACGCCCACGCTGGCGTGCGGCGGCTACACGGGAATCACCCCGCAGCGCGTCCTCGACACCCGATCGGGCTCCGGTCCGGTCTCGGGCCAGATCACCGTCACCCTGCCCTCGTCCGTACCCGTCGACGCTGCCGCCGTGCAGCTGGACGTGACCGCTGTCGAGGCATCCGGGCCCGGGTACCTGCGGGTGGCCGCGGCAGGCAGCCAGCCGACGACGACCGCACTGACCTACGGCACCCATCGCAGCACCACCGGGCTCGTCACGACCAAGGCGGACGGGAACCGGCAGGTGACCGTGTCCGTCCTCGGGACCGCCGTCGACCTGGTGGTGGACGTCACGGGCTACTTCGGAGCGGGGGGTGCCCTCTGGCACAGCACGGCTCCGACCCGGGCCGCGGACTCCCGCACGGGCAACCGGCTGCCGCAGGGCCCGTTGTCCGGGCCGGTGGACCTGGACCTCTCGAGCCTGGTCCCCGCCACCGCGACCGGCGTGTACCTCGACGTGTCGGCGGTGAACCCGACAGGTCTCGGCTACGTCCGGCTCGGGGCGGCCGGCTCCACCCCGACGACCACCGTCCTCACCTACGACCGAGGCGGCTCCACCACCGGCCTCGCCGTCTCCGCCACGGGGGGCCAGCACGTCGCACTGACCGCCAACGGCGCCCCGACCGACCTCGTGGTCGACCTCCTCGGCTGGTTCGACACCGCGGGGTCCGACGGCTCGTACTGCACGGTCGCCCCGCAGCGCTTCCTCGACACCCGCACCGGGCTCGGGGCGTCGGGTCCGGGCCAGGGGCCGCTCGGCCTCACCCTGCCGTCCGGCGTCCCCTCGTCCGCCGTCGCGGTCGTACTCGACGCCTCCGCCGTGGCGCCGCACGGCCCGGGCTTCGTCCGGGTGACCACCGTCGGCCAGGAGGCCACGACGACCAGCCTCAACCTCATCCGTGGGCGCAGCGTCACCGGGCTGATCGTCGTGCCGGTGCAGCAGGGGCAGGTCGTCGCCGGCGTCTACGGTGCCGACACCGATCTGGTCCTCGACCTCGTCGGGTACATCGGGCCGTCGCCGGCTCCGACACCGTCCCCCTCGCCATCGGGGTCGCCGTCCGCCTCGCCGTCCGCCTCGCCGTCGAGCAGCTAGAGCGGGCGCTTGTAGCCGACGAGGTGGCTGTAGCGCGGCGTCGCGGCGAACTGCTCGAACGTCCAGACGGCCGGCTTGCCGACCTCCTTGCACAGGTGCACGACCTCGGTGTCGCTGCAGACGACGCCGCAGTGCGCGCCGTAGGCCTGCTCGCGGTCGTGGAACAGCACCAGGTCGAGCGGCTGCGGGGTCAGGACGACCTTGGTCACGTCGTTGTCGCGCCAGAGCTCGGCGGACCGGAGGTCGGGGATGCGCTTGCCGAAGTGCGCGAGCAGCTCGTAGGCGAACAGGTTGTCGTCGGCGCCGAGCGCCAGCTCGCTGCGGGGGACCGCGCCCGGGAAGCGGTCGGCGTCCCAGCGGACGTCCCAGAACGCGGCGGGTACGTCCTTCAGCAGCGCCGGCAGCGTGTCCATGGCGGACTCTAACCCGATCCGGCCGAGGGAATGATTGAACGATCAAGCAACGTTGTGAGCGTCATGGAGACGAGCACTGCACATGTCCTGACAAGCTCCCCCGACCGCTACGCGAAGCAGCTCGCGAGCCACCTCGGACGCAAGGCGGAGGTCCGCGACGAGGAGGCGGGGCAGCGCATCGTGATCGGCGCCGGGTCGTGCCTGCTCGAGTGCGGTGACGACCTCGTCCTGCACGCCGAGGCGCCGGACACCGAGACGCTCGAGCGCGTCAAGACCGTCGTCGCCAGCCACCTGGAGCGGTTCGGCTCGCGCAACGAGCTCGTCGTGTCATGGGCCTGATCGGGGTCACGGGCGCGACCGGTCGCGTCGGCGGCCTGGTCGCCGCCGCGCTGAAGGACCGTGGCGTCGAGCAGCGGCTGCTCGTCCGGGATCCCTCGAAGGTCACGGGCTTCGACGACGTCGTGCGGTCGTCGTACGACGAGCCGGCCGGACTCGACGGGGTCGCGACCCTGTTGATGGTCTCTGCCGCGGAGCACCCCGACCGGGTGGGCCAGCACCTTCGCTTCCTCGACGCCGTCGCGGCCGCCGGCGTCGAGCGCGTCGTCTACACGTCCTTCCTCGGCGCAGCGCCCGACTCGACGTTCACCCTGGCCCGGCACCACTGGGCGACC
The DNA here is from genome assembly GCA_025464915.1 of Frankiales bacterium. GTDB lineage: Bacteria > Actinomycetota > Actinomycetes > Mycobacteriales > SCTD01 > RYN-111. The sequence goes on from JAODNF010000226.1 coordinate 6,027, forward strand.
GAGCGCAAGCTCAGGGAGCTCGGCATCGCGTTCGTCGCGCTCCGCGACTCCCTGTACGCCGACTTCCTGCCGTTCATGAAGGCTGCGGACGGCGTCGTCCGCGGCCCCGCAGGCGACGGGGAGTTCGCTCCTGTCGCGATCACCGACGTCGCCGACGCTGCCGTCGCCGCGCTGCTCGACCCGTCGCTCGTCGGTTCCTTCGACCTGACCGGTCCGCGGCTCGTCACCTTCGCCGAGGCCGCCGCGTTCGTGGGCGCGACCTTCGTCGACGAGACCGTCGAGGAGGCCTGGGCCTCCCGGCGCGGGCTGGCCGAGGACTGGGAGCTCGAGGGCTGGATCACCTCCTACCTCGGCGTCCGCTCCGGCGAGCTGGCCTTCGTGTCCGACGGCGTCCGGCAGCTGACCGGCCGCGAGCCCACGTCCCTCGAGGACCTGTTCGCCCGATGAGCTCCGCACCTCCGGGTCGTCTTCATCTGCAAGGCACCGACCAGGAGGCGATCACCGTGGCGCAGAAGATCCTCACCAACCTGTGGTTCGACGACCAGGCCGAGGCGGCCGTCGCGTTCTACTGCTCGCTGTTCAAGGACTCCCGGGTCGTCAGCATCGCCGATCGACTACTTCTGGGACGCGCTCATCGCCGACGGCGGCGCCGAGTCCCAGTGCGGCTGGTGCAAGGACCGCTGGGGCATGAACTGGCAGGTCGTGCCGAAGGGCATGGAGGAGTTCATGGGCGGGTCGGACCCGGCCCGCACCGAGCGCGCCATGAAGGCGATGTTCACGATGACGAGGATCGACATCGCCGCCCTGCAGGCCGCCGCCGACGCCGGTTGAGCGACCCTGCTCCGGTTGTTCACCGGCACGCCGCCGTCCCACGCTCAGATCAGACAAGCCGTGGTGAACAACCGGAGCGGGCGTGTTCTTGCTTCGGGGACACCCCATCGGGCGTGCGAGGAAGTTCACGTGCCCGAAATGCTTCGCACGCCTGGTGCTGCCGATACCACCAGGGTGACGTCTCTTTCGGTGAGCCCTGACCTGCTCCCCTCCTCCGCTGTTGACGCTGCCTGCCGGCCCGGAGGCGTCCGTTCCGTGGTGCAGCCGCTCGTGCGCATCTACGACGGCGCCGTCGCGGGTTACGAGGCGCTGGGTCGGGTGGTCGACGACTGCGGCTGCGGGCCGGCCCAGTGGCTCGAGGCCGCGGAGGCGTACGAGGTCCGCGACGAGCTGGAGCTGGCGTTCCTGCGGGCAGCCGCCGCGCTCGGGCCGCCCCCAGGTGGCCTGCCGCTGTTCGTCAACGTCAGTGCCGCGACGCTGCTGGACCCGCGCTTCGAGGCGATACGCGCATCGCTGCCGGCGCACGTGCTGGAGCTGTCGGAGCACGACCGGATCGAGGACTACGCGCAGCTGCTGCCGCGGCTGCGGGCGTGGCAGGCGCAGGGGACGCTGGTCGCGGTCGACGACGTCGGTGCGGGCTACGCCAACATGGCGAGCGTCCTGCAGCTGCGGCCGGCCTACGTGAAGATCGACCGCTCGCTCGTGAACGGCCTCGACCGCGACGCCCGGCGCCGCGCCGTCGTGACCGCGCTGCACACGCTGGCCAGCTCCTCGGGTGCGCTCTCCGTAGCCGAGGGCGTCGAGCGACCGGAGGAGCTCGCGGTCCTCCGGGACCTCGGGATCGACCTGGCGCAGGGCTACCTGCTGGCGCGGCCGGGGGAGTGCTGGCCCGTGCCGGGCGTGCTCGCCCAGGCGACGGCTCCGGCCGCCCTCGACGTCCGCGGCGCGGCGGATGCGCACGTCCTCGCGCAGCGGGTGATCGCGGCCTTCTCGAGCGATCCGCAGCTGCTGCCGAGCATCTACCTCGCGCGCGGCGGGCAGCTGCGCTGCATCGCACGGCACGGCCAGTCACTGGTGCTCGACGGCATCGAGGCGGGCATGGGACTGACGGGTACGGCCTACGCGCGCGGGCTCGAGGTGCTGGTCCCTGACGTCACCGTCGACCCCCGCTACCGCCAGGCCGTGCCCGGCGTCCTCAGCGAGATGGCCGTGCCGCTCCGGGTCGGCGACCGCGTCGTGGGTGTCTTCAACGTCGACGCCCTGCGTCGGATCACCGAGGCCGACATCGCCGACGTACGACGGGCGGCGCGCGCTCTCGAGGAACGGCTCGCCGTCGTGGGCGTCGGCGAGGAGAACGACTCGGTGCTGCTGCGGTTGGGCCGGGTCATCCCGTCGGTGACCCAGTCGCAGTCGCTGCGCGAGCTGGCCAAGCTGAGCGTGCGCGCTGCCCTCGAGGTCGGTGGCTTCGACACCGCCGGCCTGTGGGCGGTCGACGGCGCGAGCACCGTGCTCGTCGACGCCTCGGGCACCGACCACGAGCTGCTGCGGTCGCTCGACGACGCCGTGGTCGGGTCGATGCGCGAGCTCGTCGAGGCGATGGCCTCCTGCTACAGCGGCGGGCAGGACCTCGATCTCGTCTCCGGCCCCACAGTGGCCCTCAGCTCGGCCGGAGTGCGCGCGCTCTGCGCCGTGCCGCTGCGCGACGGGCGCCGGCTCGTGGGGTTCATCCTCGTGACGCGCAGGACCGGCGGCTCGGCCGTGCCGGGCGAGGTGGTGCAGGCGATGGAGCTGCTGGGCCTGCAGATCGGCAGCCGGTCCGCCGCCCTCGCTGTGGTGGCCGAGCTGGAGCACAACGCCTCACGCGACCCGCTGACGGGCATCGCCAACCGGGTGCTGCTCGACGCGGTGCTGGACGACCCGCTGGCCGCTGCTCCGCTCGCGGGGGGCTGGCTGGCGGTCATCGACCTCGACCGGTTCAAGGAGGTCAACGACCAGTGGGGGCACTCCGCCGGTGACGAGGTGCTGCGCGCCGTCGCGGACGTCGTGGACACCATGGCCGGCGACACCCTCGCGGTCCGGCTGGGCGGCGACGAGTTCGCCTTCGTCCTGCGCCCGAGCGAGCCCGACGAGGCGGTCGCCACCTGCGAGGAGGTGCGCCGCCGCACTCACGTGCTGCTGCAGCCCTACGGCGCGGACGTCTCGATCGGCCTCGCCCGCATTGCCGACGAGCACGGCGTGCGCGCCGCCCTGGTGCACGCCGACGAGGCGCTCTACCTCCGCAAGCACATCGGCGGCGCCGGCGTCACCGCCTGGTCCGCGGACGACACCCGGCCGCCCGCGCAGCGGCCACCGATCCCCCTGGGCGAGCGCCGCCGACGTCGGTAGCCCTCCCAGCCGGCTGCGGCGTGAGCAAACGTTCACCCGAAAGGCCCCTCCGGAGGGGAGCGCCTGTCACTAGTCTGACCGGGTGGAACGCGCTGTCGCCAAGGCCCTGGGGCTCTCGTTCGTGGCGCAGGTCGTGGCGCTCCTGACGGGCAAGGTCCCGTGGCTCGCGGCGATGGTGGTGATCGCGTCCGCGTCTTACCTCGTGGAGGCCGTCGAGCGGTGGAAGCAGGATCGCACGCCGCTGGCTCCGGTGGTGGCGCTCGTGCCGAGCGCGGCGACGAGCTTCAGCCTGTCAGCGGGCGGGACGCGCAGTCTCTCCGCGCTTCAGCAGCCGCGCCGCGCCGGGGATGCCCCCGAGCAGCGCCGCGATGGTCTGATCGAGATGGTCGACCTGCACGCCGAGCTGGCTGACGACCGGGACCAGCTGCTCCAGGGAGCGTAGGGCGGGGAGCAGCTCGACGGCCTCGGGGACGAGGTTCGCGAGGACCTCGGGATCGATGCCGGCGAGCGCGTCGACGGCCGGCTTGAGGGAGGTCAGCGTCTGGGTCGCGTCGTCGACGACGGCGTGGACGGCGTCCGCGATGCCGCTGCTGCGCGTGATCAGCTGGTCGATGTGGTCGGGGATGCCCTCGGTGCGGTCGAGGAGCTTCTCGATCCGATCGGCGATCGGCTCGGCGCGGCCGGCGATGCCCTCCGCCCGGTCGGCGATGCCGGCCGCGCGGGTGACGATGTGCTGGGCCTGCTCGATGATCGACTCGATGCCCTCGACGATCGTGAGCGGCAGCCGGACGAGCGGGACGACGGAACCGATCATCTTGTCGATCACGAGCGAAACCTAGTGGTTGAGCTCGTCCAGCAGGTCGCGGCAGGTGGGTGACGCCGAACGACGTGACAGGAGCTCACGTCGTCGGCGCGAGTCATCAGGTGGCGGCGGCGTGGCGACCGGCGGCGCGGCCGAAGAAGGAGCCCTCCCCCAGCTGGGTGCCGCTGGAGTAGCCCTTGCCGTCCTGCGCGATGTTCGCGGCGCACGCGCCCGCGGCGTACACGCCCTCGATGACCGAGCCGTCGGCGCGCAGCACCTGACCGTGGCGGGAGGTGCGCAGGCCGCCGAGGGTGAAGCCGGCGTAGAGCGCCTTGCCCAGGGTGAGGTCGTAGCCGCCCCATGGACCCACGGCCTGCGACTCGACGAACGGCGGCTGCTTGTGGAACTCGGGGTCCTCGCCGTGCGCGGCGTGCTCGTTGTAGCGGTCGAGGGTCTCCTGCAGGATGCCGGCCGGGATGCCGAGGGCGGTCTCCATCTCGGCGACCGTCTCCCAGCCGTCGATGAACGGGGTCAGCTGGAAGATCGGGTGCTCGATGTGCTCGCTGTCGACGATGAGGTAGGCCGCGGAGTCCGTCTGGTCCATGACGTGCCCGGAGGTGCGGGAGTGGTAGCCGTCCTCGGCGACGAACCGCTTGCCCTCCTTGTTGACGATGATCCCGGTCAGCAGCCGCGCGGGCGGGTAGACGGGCGCCGTGATGAACACCTCGCGCATGTGGAGCGGCTCGCCGCCGACGGACTCGCCGAGCCGGATGCCGAGGCCGTCGTCGTAGGTGCTGCCGAGAGTGAAGGGCTTGGCCGCCAGCGACGGCGTGAACTCGGCGACCATCTCCTTGTTCATGACGAAGCCGCCGGCGGCGATCACGACCGAACGGGCCTTGATGAAACCGGTCTCCTCGAAGCGCTTCCACGCGACGCCCACCACTCGAGCGCCGTCGACCACGAGCTGCATGGCGCCGGTCTCGAGGCGGATCTCGACGCCGAGCTCCTTGGCCTTCTCGGTCAGCAGCCCGGTGACGAGCCCAGCGCCCTGGGTGTCGCCCGGGACCGGGACCTTGTGGCCGCGGGGCGCGGGCTTCGCGATCTCGAAGTGCGGCCAGCACTTCTCGTTGCCGGTGAACATCAGCCCCTCGGTGCCGGGCTGGATGACGGCCTTCTCGGGGTAGTACGAGCGCTCGAACTCGAAGCCGAGGGCCTCGAGCCAGTCGCAGTGCTCGACGCTGCCCTCGCAGTAGTCACGGATCTTGTCGGGCTCCGGGTGGGGCGTGACCGACATCAGGTACTTGAACATCTCCTCGGCCGAGTCGTCGTGACCCGTCGCCTTCTGCACGACGGTGCCGCCGCCGAGGTAGAAGTGACCGCCGGCCATGGCGCTGGTGCCTCCGGTGACGGCGGCCCGCTCGAGCACCAGGGTCCTGGCGCCGGCAGCGGCCGCCTCGACGGCGGCGCAGCCACCCGCGATGCCGAAGCCGATGACGAGGACGTCCACCTCGTCGCTCCACTCCGCCACGTCCGAAGCCGCGACGGTGGCCGGGATCTCTAGGCTCATGAAACGGAACCTAGCAAGCGCTTGGTCTGGTTGACAGCGCCGAACTGAAACACGTTCTATGCGCCGGTGGGCCTTGGCACGTCCGCCGCACACCGATGACGAGGAAGATCGCATGTCACTGTTCGACGCCCCCTACGAGCCGAGCCCCTGGCAGCCGATCGCTGACGAGGTCGCGATGTACGAGCGGACGGACGGCTCGGAGCCGAGCGCGATCGTCGGCGACAGCTGGATCGTGCTGTGGACCCTCGGCGCGAAGTCCGGCAACGTCCGCAAGACGCCGCTCGTGCGGATCGCCGACGGCGAGGGCCGCTATGCCGTCATCGGCTCCATGGGCGGCGCCCCGTCGCACCCGCAGTGGGTGCACAACGTCCGGGCCAACCCGGTCGCCCGGCTGCAGGACGGCGCCGAGCTGCGCGACTACGCCGTCACCGAGGTCGACGGCGACGAGAAGGCGACCTGGTGGGCCCGCGCCCGCGCGGTGTGGCCGGCGTACGACGACTACCAGGCGTCGACCGACCGCCAGATCCCGCTGTTCCTGCTGGAGCCCGCCGAGCAGTCGCTAGAGCCCGCCTGACGCGAGCGCGTGGTCGACGAACCTGCCGACCCGCTTGTTGCGCCCGGCGGCGATGTGACCGCCGTCGATCCACAGCACCTCCGGGCGGCCCCAGTGCTGCCACAACCTGGTCGTCTGCTGCAGCGGGCGCAGCACGCGGTCGTGGCGGGCGGCGTAGAGGTGCAGGTGGTCGACCGGGGTCTGCGGTGCGGGCAGGCCGAGGACGGCGATCGCCCGGTGCAGCTGGACGACGTGGTGGGCGTAGTCCTCGTACCAGGAGGTCTTCGTCGCCCGCGGCGGGATCTGGCTGAGGAAGATCTTCGGGAAGTCGACGGCCGGGATGCCGGCCACGATCCGCTGGGCCGGCGAGTCGCCGAGGAGCGCGCCGGTCAGCGCGCCGACGTAGCCGCCGAGGCTGATGCCGTACAGGGAGACGGGCTGCTCGTCCTGACTGCGGATCCAGGCGATGAGGCGACGCACGTCCCAGCCCGCCTGGGCGATGCCGTGCACGTTGTCCATGATGTTGAACGACGGGAGGGCGCGCGGAACGATCCCGCTCGGGGCACTGCGACGGCCGTGGAGCGGGAGCACCGGCATGACCACGTTGAAGCCGAGACCCTCGTGCAGGTGGATCGGGTGGAACACCGGAGCGTCGGTGCGCAGCCGGCCCATGAACGCACCGTGCAGCAGGACGACCCACGGCGCGGGTCGTAGGTGGCGCAGGACCCGGACCGTCACGTCGCGGTTGGCCCGGTAGCCGTTCCAGCGGTCGGCTCCCGGCTCGCCGGGGTGCGTCTCGTACTCGCTCGCGAACGCCAGCCGCTCCCAGGTCGCGCCCATCGCCTGGAACGGCGTGCTCGTCGGGCTCGGGGCCGTCGGCGTCCGGTGGTAGGAGACCGGGTCCGTCAGCCAACCGGCGCGGTCGAACACCGGCAGGGCTGCCCGCGCCTCCTCGAGCACCATCGCCATCTCGCGCTCGACCGACCTGCCGCTCGCCGTGCGGACGGCGAGCACGGCCAGGCTGTCGAGGCCCGCCGAGGTGAGGCCTCCGGGGGTGAGCCTCGGCGGCTGGCTGCCCGTGTCCTTCCAGCGCTCACCGCGGGCGGCGTTCTGCCGCGGCAGCGGCGCCTGGATCAGCCTCGTGACCGGAGCGGCGAGGTCGCGAGGACGGATCCGCGGCAGGCCAAACTCGCTCATGCTCGAGATCGTCGCAGCAGCCGCCGGTTCCGGCGCGGCTTTGCTCCACTGAGCACCTGTCTTTACAACTGTCCAGGCGCTGCGTAACGTCCGCGGAACGTGTGGTGCACACCACACATCCCGCCCAGAAGGGACGGACGTGCGACGTCGACGCGCGGCCCTGCCGCTGTTCGCTGCCAGCCTCCTGCTCGCGGGTTGTGGTCTGCGGGTTGACCACAGCACGCGACAGGCGCTCCTGCACAACGCCCTGGACGAGCGGGCGTCGGCGAGCGCCCCGGGGAGCGGCGGGACGACCGGCGACGCGACGACGGGGGTCGCGAGCACCGGCTCGGGATCGACCGGCTCCTCGATCGGCTCGTCGGGAACGGC
>JAODNF010000491.1 GCA_025464915.1 Frankiales bacterium
GGTCGCCGAGTGCAGGTGCGTGACGACGGCCGACGGCTCGAACACGACCCGGTGACCGGCGAGCCAGAGCCGCCAGGAGAGGTCCACGTCCTCGTAGTAGAGGAAGTACCGCGGGTCCATGCCCCCGACCTCACGGACCGCGGACATCCGCAGGGCAAGGGCCGCGCCGCAGCCGTAGGCGACCTCGCTCGGCCGCTCGTCACCCGTCGTGAGGTCGTGCCCGTAGCCGCTGGGCTCGAGGTAGCCGCCCGCGCTCTGCAGGGTGCCGTCGGGGAGGAGCAGCCGGCTGGTGACCGCCCCCACCGACTCGTCCTGGAACGGCGAGACCAGGTGGGCCAACCAGCCCTCGTGGACGATCGCGTCGGTGTTGAGGAGCACGACGTGCTCCGTGGTGACGCGCTCGAGACCGGCGGCCACTCCCCCCGCGAAGCCGGTGTTCGTCGGCAGGGTCAGGACCTGCACGGCCGGGTAGTCGCGGGCGAGCAGGTCCTGCGTACCGTCCGTGCTCGCGTTGTCCACGACGAGCACCTGATCCGTCTGCTGCAGCACAGCGTCCAGGCAGGCGGGCAGCAGGTGCTCCCCCTGCCAGGTGACGATGAGGATCGTGACGCTCAGGACCCGCGCTCCTCGAAGGTGGCGTACTCGTTGAGCTTGCGCATCCCCTTGGCCAGCTGGACGAACGCCTTGCGGCCGACGGTCGTCTGCCACGGGTTCGCGACGCCCTTGGGGAAGCGCAGCTTGCCGGCCTCGAGGTCGAAGGCGTACCAGCGCTCGATCTTCGCGAACGCCTGCTTCGCGGGGTCGGCGGTGTCGAGGGCGGTGCTGATCCCGTCGAACAGGTGCCCCGGCTCGTAGTGCTCGGGGTGGAAGTTCTCGAAGGCCAGGTCCTCGGGGCGGAAGGCGAACGGCCACTCGTGCGGGTACTGCGGCCAGCAGATGGTGCGGAACGGCCGCGGGTCCGCGAACCGCTCAGGGTGCCGTAGCCGACCGTGGTTCAGCGGGAGGCTCCACTCGCAGAACGCCTCGTCCGTAAGCTGCTCGGCCTCCGCGAAGGCCTCGGCGAACAAGTGCCTGTCGAGCGGCTGCGGCAGGTGGCTGGCGTAGGCGAGGGTCGGGCCGCCGAGATAGGACATCGCGAGGTACGACGCGTGCTGCACCCCGTCGTAGGTGCTCTCGTTGCGGCGCCACCTGGCGAGGTCGTAGAAGTAGTAGCTGACGAGCTTGCCGCTCTCGAGGAAGTCCTCGACGGGCACCGGTTTGAGCGGCCGGTAGTCGTCGTCGCTCTGCAGGAACACGTCGTCGATCGGGCCGCGCGCGTAGAGCGCCTTGCGCAGGTGCGCGTTGCGGGCGCTGTGCTGCGTCGGGATCTCGTTGGTGACGTCGGTGTCGCTCAGCACGACCACGTCGAGGTCGAGGCCGTCGGTGGCGCGCTTGACCGCGTCCGGCTGCGGCGTGAGGACGACGGCCTGCGTGATCCACGGCTGGAAGTGCCGCACGTAGGTCAGCGTCTCGGCCAGCACCGCCGGCCGGTTGGAGATGTAGGCGATCTGCCTCAGCCCGGGGCTCTTCGCCATGATCCCCAGCCTATCCCTGGTCCCGACCCCGCGGTTTCACCGAACCACCCGTCCTCGGGACCGGCGGATCAGTGAAACCGCGGGGGGTCAGGAGCGGTTGCCGCGGGCGAGCTTCACGGCGCGGTTGGCGGCGCGCCTGAGCAGCAGTCCGGCGCCGCCCTTGTCGAGGTACTGCTTGGCGAGCGCGACCTCGCCGCGCCAGCCGGCCTCGGGAGTCGGCGCGCGGACCGGCTCGAACGGCCGGTCGAGGTTGTAGCGGGCGACCTCGTCGAGCAGGTCCGGCGCGCGCCTCGGATCGGCGCAGAAGGCCAGCAGCGGCTGCAGCACGGCGTCCCACCGGTAGGCCTGCGCCAGCCCCCGCGAGGCGTCCGCGCAGGCCCGGCGGGCGTCCGCGTCCACGATGAGGGAGAGCAGCGCCACGGCCAGTGCCTCGACGTCCTCGGCAGGCACGGTCCGGCCGATGCCGCTCTCGCTGATGACCTCGCTGAACACGTCGCCGCCGGTCGCGACCACCGGCAGCCCCGCCCACAGGTAGTCGAGGATGCGCGTGCGGAAGGAGAAGGCCGTCTCGACGTGGTCCAGGTGGGTGGAGACGCCGATGTCCGCGTCGAGCAGGAACGAGCCGCGGTCGTCGTAGGGCACCCAGCCCTCGTTGAAGAAGACGTGCTTGCCGGTCAGGCCCAGCTCGTCGGACAGGGAGCGCGTCTCGGCAGCCGTCCGCATCGCGGGCACGTTGGGGTTCGGGTGCTTGCCGCCGAGGAACACCAGCCGGACGTCGTCACGGGTCTGGCGCACCACGTCCACGGCGCGCACGAGGGTCTGCGGGTCGAACCAGTTGTAGAGGCCACCGCCCCACAGCAGCACGACGTCGTCCGCGCCGATGCCCGGCATCACGCCCTTGATCGCAGGGACGGTCCTGGCCGGGGGCTCGGAGGAGACCCCGAACGGCACCAGGTCCAGCAGCGACCGGAGCGACGGGTCGGCGTCGTAGGTCAGCGCGTTCACGCGGCCGAGGGAGGCCAGCGCGCCGATCCAGAAGTCGCGCTGCTTCTCGCTCGCCGTGAGGAAGAAGTCGCCCCGGCGCATCGCCCGGTTGAGGATCGCGGTCGCGTTGTGCACCACCGCCATCCTGTCGCGGTGGCTGCGGTCGCGGGACAGCTCGAGGTTCTCCAGGTGGTAGGGGTCGTAGAGGTCGACCACCACGCAGGCATCGCCGTTGGCGATCGCCGGGACGTTCTGCAGCACCGACCCCTGGACGACGAAGACGTCGACCCCGGCGGGCGGGGCGTCGAGGAGGCCGACCTCGAACCGGCCGTCCGACTCCCGGGTGCACCCGGCCGTCGACAGCAGCGAGACCTCGTGACCAGCGTCAGCGAGCGCCGACGCGAACTGCCAGGCCCGGATGGCCGGCCCGGCCATCGACGCACCGAGCACGTCCGCCGTGGCGACGACGACCCGCGTCACGGGGCGACGTGGCCCTCGGGATCGCACAGGTAGCCGTAGATCCCCGAGAGGTTCGGCTTCCACTCGCTGTGGCTGGCCGCGATGGTCGCGAGCGCGCCCTTGCGCAGCCGGATCCGCAGCTCGTAGTCGAGGACGGCGCGCTCGAGGGCGTCCACCAGGCCGTCGACGGTCCGCTTGGCCAGCAGGGAGTTCTCGCCGTCCTGCAGCACCCAGTGGCCCCACGGGTTGTCGAAGGCCACGACCGGCACGCCGCAGGCCATCAGCTCGAGCGGCAGGTAGGAGGGGTGCTTGGACACCGTCAGCGCCAGGCCGATGTCGCAGGTCCGGTAGAGCTCACCGGTCGCGCGGTAGTCGAGCAGGCCGTAGTGGTGCATGCCGGAGTAGCCGCCCTCGGGAACCGCCCACGAGCCGGCGGTGACGATGCGGACGCGGTCGCCGAGGCGCTCCTTCAGCTCGTCGAGCGCGAGGGACGCCATCTCCCAGCAGTTGCGCCAGTGCCCGGGACGGGCGTAGACGAACACCGTCGCCGGGTCCTCCGGCATCCGCTCGACGCGACCCTCCGCGTGGAACACGGTCGGGTCGATGGCCGGCGTGAAGGCCCAGCCCTTCCCGGCGTACTCCGTGTCGTAGATCTGCTGGAGGTTGTCGGTGTTGCAGAGGCCGTAGAGCCCCAGCTTGTAGGTCTCCTCGGTCAGCGCGTAGAGCGTGGAGGCCGGGTAGAACATCGGCTCGAAGTCCTGGATCAGGTAGAACTTCCGCTTCGCGCCCTGGAAGTGCGCGACGCCGTAGGCCGTGACCCAGAGGGTGGCGATGGCGACGTCGCAGTCCGGGACCTTCTCGAGCGACGCACCGGCGGAGCCGTCGTAGAAGTGGATCTCGCAGTCCTTCAGCGCCGGGAACGCCGCGGCGAACCCGGACCGGATGAAGTGGTCCGGGCCGGAGCCCCAGATGACGAACCGGTTCACGACGCCGTGCTCGCGGGCGAGCTGGTCGGCGATGCGCAGCGCCGTGTTGATGCCGCCGTAGAAGGGCGAGTCGATGTCGGGGAAGAACCAGTTGACGGTCTTCACCTCGAACGGCTCGGCGTTCTGCAGGTGCAGCGCCTCCACCGCGCGCGCGTCGACGGGCAGCGCCCGGCACATGTCGGCGAGGTTCGTCGACTCGGTCTCGGTCGTCGACTGGCGGAAGACCTTGAAGGTACGGCCGAGCGGGCCGCTGATCCGCTCCTGCGGGGTCTTCTCGGTCGTCCCCTTGAGCTTCGGGATGCGGCTCCCGAGCGACAGGTTGGGCGAGAAGTACGGGTCGCCGCCGAACAGCCACGGGTTGTAGCGCCAGTACGACGCGAAGAAGTCGCCGGCCGGGATGTCGGACGGGTCGCGGGTCGCGGACTCGAGGTGGCGAAGCCCGGCGTAGGGCGAGCAGATGTTGCGGTAGCCCTTGATGACGGCGTCGAGGCCGATCGCGACGTCCGAGCCGCACATGAGGAAGCGCTCGTCGAAGCCGCCGAGCTCCTCGAACAGCTCGCGCCGGATGGCGACGCAGGCGCTCGTCACGGACAGCACGTTGCGGTACCAGCCGGTCGGGCCGAGGTGGCTCTGCGAGCCGGGCTTCATGCCCTCGAAGACGTGGTCGGCGAAGCCGCCCAGGCCGAGGATCACGCCCGCGTGCTGGATCTCGCCGTCGGGGCCGGTCAGCTGGAGACCGGCGATGCCGATCTCAGGGCGGACGGCGTGGCCGACCATCTCGGTGAGCCAAGTCGGGTCGAGGACCTCGGTGTCGTCGTTGAGGAACACGAGGACGTCGCCGTCTCCCTTGCGCGCGCCGAGGTTGTTGACGGCCGGGTAGGAGAACGGCTCGGTCCACCACTCCACCGTCAGGTCCAGGCCGTGGGAGTTGGCGGCGTACCAGGCGTCGTTGTCCGTGGACTGGCCGCCGTTGTCGACGATCACCACCTCGAACTCGCCCGCGTACGTCGTTCGGGCCAGCGACGGCAGGCAGGTCGAGAGCATCGGTCGGTTGTGCCGGGTGCAGATGACGACCGTGACCTTCGGCATCGAGCCCTCGAAGACCGTCCGGACGCCCTGACCGGCCGCCACCGCGGTCGCCTCGAGACCTCTGCGGGAGAGGTGGTCCTGCACGGCACGCACGCCGGCGCCGTCGGGCCGGTCGTAGCGGCGGTGCACGTGCCCGAGGACGCGAGGGACGCGGGCCACACGCTCGGCGGCGAGGTCGGCGCGCAGCAGCAGGTCCCACGTGGCGGCGTCCCCGAAGCCGGAGCGCAGGCCGTCGACGACGAGGAAGCGCTTGCGGCGGAGCGCGAACGAGCGCCCGAGGTAGTCGGCGCCGGCGAGCAGGTCCGGCGACCAGGACGGCCGGAACCGCGGCTCGCGCCGGCTGCCGCCGTCGAGCAGGTCGTCGTCCCAGTAGACGAGGTCGACGAGCGGGTCGCGGTGGGCGGAGAGGGCCACGTGGTAGAGCGCGTCCGGGGCGAGCTGGTCACCGGCGTCGAGCAGGATCACGAAGTCGGCGTCGCTGCTCGAGACCAGCGAGTTGACCGCGACGGTGATGTCGCCGTCGCCGGTCCAGCAGGGCGCGTCCGGCGTCGTGCCCGGGACGAGCTCGGACGGTGCGGCGCAGGCCAGCGACCAGTGCGTCCAGCTCTGCGCGCGGACGCTCGCGTAGGACTGCGCGACCAGGTCGGCGTCGGCCTTGCCCGAGGCGAGCACGACGACCAGCGTCGACAGCTGGTGGGTCGCGCGCTGCGAGATCTTGGCCTGCTGGTCGAGCCCGTGCTTCGACGCGTCGTGCAGCTTGGTCCACGCCTTGTACGACGGCTCGCCGGCCTCGATGACGCCGGGGATGTCCCAGATCTTCTTGAGGTTTCCGCGGACCCGCCGTCCCTCCTTGGCCGTCAGCAGCGCGGCCTTCGCCAGCTCGCGGCGGGGGCTGCCGACGGGGACGTGGCGGTCGAAGGCGACGCGCGCCTTCTGCTTCGGGGTCAGGGGACCCGCAGGGCTGCCGGGGACCGCGGCCGCGGGCCTGGACCGGGCCACGATCGGCTCGCGCGTCTCGGGGGCAGGCTCGGCGACGGGGGCGGCCGGCGGCGTGAGCTCGATGACCCGGGCCTCGAGGACGGCGCGGCGGTCGTTCTCCTTCAGCAGCTCGTCGCGAAGGTGCCGCACCCGGCGCAGCAGCAGCTCCTCGGTCGTCGGGATGTCGGGGAGGTCGGCCTTGGCGGGCTTGCGGGCGTCCTCGTAGGTGAGCTTGGCCTCGAGGGGCAGCTCCTCGTCGCGGGGGCCGGCGGTGCCGTTGGCGTGCGCCATGACGCCGCACTGCCACTGCGACTCGGTGCCCTCCTTCCAGAACACCGGCCCCCACGAGGCCGGGTCGATGGGCTGGACATCGGTGAAGCCGGCCCGGCGGAACAGGTCGGCGAGCGAGTCCGGCCCGTAGCACCAGATGTGCGGCGACGGCTGGACGTAGGAGTAGATGAACGAGGCGTTGACCTGGTCGTTGCTGACCTCGCCGTCGAGGTACGCCTGGAAGATCGCGTCCATGTCGGGCGTCACGGCGGAGATCGTGGTGCCCGGCTTGAGCCGCTCGTTCATGATCCGGAGGGTCACGAGGGCATCGCCCGGCATGATGTGCTCGAGCACGTGGCCCATGTAGATCTCGTCGATCTCGCCGGCGTACTGGCGCAGGAACTGCGCCGCCTCCATGTAGATGTCGGCCTTCACGTCGGGGCTCTCGTCGACGTTGGTCCAGCCCTCCATGTAGGCCTGGCCGCAACCGAGGTTGACTCTCACGACGCTTCTCCCTGATCGAGCTGATCGACTGTCTTCATGGTCCAGGTACCGGGCAGGTCGACGACACCCGCCCCCGCTGCACCGTGGCCGGGCTGCACATGCAGCGCGAACGCCTGGTCGCGGTAGTCGTAGACGTGCGCCATGGTCGTGTCCACCACGGCTGCGGTCACCACGAACGCTCCCGGCTGGAGCAGCAGCCGGTCCATCCGGAAGTCGACATGGCCGGCGCCCCTCGGCGTACCGGTCATGACCGAGCCCTCCCGGGAGTTCGGCCCGGCAACGTGCGTGCCGCTCTCGTGGTGGAAGGCAAGTCCGAACACGGGTTCGGTCACCGGCTGGTGCACCTCGTAGTGCATCCGCACGGTGAGCGGTTCTCCGGTCGTCCCGACGGGCGAGGGCGTGCCGGTGGCGTCGAGGAACTCGAGCTTGCTGATGGTGATCTCGCGGCTGCCGCGCCGGCTGTGGCTGTCATCGATCTCCTCGGCGTGGCCGAGTCGGTCGGACTCTGTCTTGTTCACGGCGCGGAGGTACTCGTCGACAACGGTGAGGGCCTTGCCCTCCGCGCGCATCTGGCCGTGGTCGAGCCACAGGGCGTGGTCACACAGCGTCTGCACAAGCGGCAGCGAGTGCGAGACGAAGCAGATCGTCACGCCCTTGCGGCGCAGCTTGTAGAGGTGGTCGAAGCACTTGCGCTGGAAGTCCTCGTCTCCGACGGCGACGATCTCGTCGATGAGCAGGATCTCCGGGTCCAGGTTGACCGCGATGGCGAACCCGAGCCGGACGTACATGCCGGAGCTGTAGACCTTCACCGGCGCGTCGATGAACTGCAGCGGGATGCCGCTGAACTCGATGATCTCCTCGAGCGAGGCGTCGATCTGCTTGCGCGTCATGCCCAGGATGGAACCGTTGAGGAAGACGTTCTCCCGTCCTGACAGCTCCGGGTGGAAGCCGGCGCCGAGCTCGATCATCGAGCTGACGCGGCCCGCCGCCATCACAGCGCCGCTGGTCGGCCGGTGGATGCTGGCGAGCAGCTTGAGCATCGTGGACTTGCCGGAGCCGTTGTGCCCGATCAGGCCGTAGGTCGAACCGCGAGGCACTTCGAACGACACGTCCTTCAGCGCCCAGAACTCGTCCGAGCCCTTCGGCCGGCCGCGCACGAAGCGCTCCTTGATGTTGGTCCGCCGGTCAGAGTGCAGATCGAACTTCTTGCTCACCGCTTCGACCCGGATCGCGACGTCGTCGGTCACAGCTCCTCCGCCACGTCGCGCGCCCCGCGCTCGAAGTAGGTGAAGCCCAGCAGGAAGACGACCACGCTGATGACCAGCAGGGCCAGCAGCCGCGCGGCGCTGGGGACCTGGAGCCGGTACACGCAGTCGCGGAAGGCCTCGACGAACTGGGTCAGCGGGTTGAACTGGAGGATCCGACGCAGGGGCACGCCGTCGTGATGCTCAGGGACGATGTCGAGCTTGTAGATGATCGGCGTCCCGTAGAACAGCAGGTTCATGCCGATCGACACGATGTACGAGACGTCGCGGTACTTCACGTTGAGCCGTGCCAGAACAAGTCCTAGCCCCAGGGCGAACAGGGCGAGCATGGCGAGCAGAACCGGTAGCAGCAGGAACGTGAAGCTCACGTTGCGCGCCAGGAGCATCACGAAGACGAGCAGACCGATCTCGATGCCCGCCTGGTAGAGGGTCGCCGCCGCTCCCCCGATGACAGGCGCGAACGGCGGGAAGTAGATCTTCTTGAGCAGCGGTCCGGCGCCGACCAGGGCGCTGATCGCGCCGGTCACCACGGCGTTGAAGAAGTTCCACGCGACCAGCGCGGTGAACAGGTAGACCGCGAAGTTGCGCAGGTGCCCGTTGCCCGCGACCTCAGGCGTCTGCCGCAGGAAGATGCCGAAGACGAGCGAGTAGATCGCTAGCGTGGCGAGCGGGTTGAGCAGCGACCAGAGCTGACCGAGCGCGCTGCCCTTGTACTTCCCCCGGAGCTCGCGCTGCGCGAAGTTGCCGATCAGACCCCGAAAGGTCCAGATCGCGGAGAGCTGCGGCATCGGTCTCGTCTACTAGAGGGCAGGAACCCGCCCACTCTAGGGGATCAAGGCCTCACTCCCAGGGTCCCCGAGCGCGTGGCGCCGTCACCGTAGGGTCGAACCCGTGCGCACCCCCGGCAAGCTCGTGAGCCTGGTCACCCTGGCCCTGGCCGCCGCCTGCTCCTCCTCCACCCCGACCGCTGTGGAGACGCCGACCCCGACGCCGTCCCCCACCGCGACGGTGGTCGTACCTCCCAGCCCAACGGCCTCCCCCACCCCCAGCGCAACCCCGACCCCCGTCGTACCGACCGGGAGCGAGTCGCCGGCTCCGCTGGGCCAGCCCACCTGCAAGGCCTCGGCGGTGACCATCACGGACGCCGACACGGTCGTGAAGCCCGGTTACCGGGCCGAGGTGTACGTGCTGCGGACCACCGGCGCCCCGTGCCAGCTGACGGGCTACCCGAGCGTGCTCGTCAACGGCGCGACCGTGACCCGCGGCGGCAGCGGCCTGCCGCCGGAGACCGTGCACGCCTACACCCTGAGCCGCGCGACGTCCCTGAGCTTCGCGCTCGCCACCGCCCGTCCCGGCGCGAGCTGCGACGACCAGACCGCCATCACGGTCACGCTGCCCGGCACGAGCCAGCCGCGCGGGGTCGTCACCGACCTTCGGGTCTGCGACCACCAGCTCGGGGTCTCGCCCGTGCACCGGCTCGGGGACGACGAGTGAGGTTCGTGTGACTCAAGGGACATGCTGAACGGGACGAAGGCACCATGGGGTAGGCGAGGAGGTCGGCAGGTGCACACGCGCTGGGCGCTGGTGGTCGGGACAGCAGCAGCGCTGCTGGCGACGGTCTTGGGCGTGCCCGCCGTCGCCGCGCCACCCACACCGACCGGCCTGAGCGCCGCCATCGAGGTCTTCCAGCCCTACGTCGGCCAGTCCACGTGCGATCCCGTGGCCAAGCCGGGCGTCAAGGCCTTCATGAACCTGCTCCTCGACACCTACCCGGACACCGGCAGCGACGGCATCGTCCGCGACTGCGGCACCGGCGGCCAGAGCGAGCACAAGGAGGGCCGCGCCTTCGACTGGCAGGTCTCCGCCGCGAACGCGAGCGACGTGCGGCACGTCAACGACGTGATGGCGTGGTTGCTGGCCACCGACGAGTTCGGCAACAAGGACGCCGTCTTCCGGCGCGTCGGGCTGATGTACATGATCTGGAACAAGCGCATCTGGAAGGGCTACCAGGCCGACAAGGGCTGGCAGCCCTACAGCGGTACGAGCGAGCACACCGATCACGTGCACTTCTCGTTCGGCTGGGCCGGCGCCAACAAGTCGACGTCGTACTGGACCGGGCACGTGGCCGCGACCAGCTACGGCCCCGGGCAGAAGCCGCCGCTGCCGACCGTGACCCCCGTCGCGGTCGCCGCCAACCTGCCCGTGCTGGCCTCGTTCGGCTCGCTCAGCCTGACCCCGGCGTCCACGGGTGACGCCGTTGCCGCGCTGCAGAAGGGCCTGAAGCTGCCCTCGACCGGCACCTGGACCTCGGACACCACCGACGCGGTGCAGCAGTTCCAGCAGCAGCAGGGGCTGGCGGTCTCGTCGACCTGGACCCCTGACGCGTGGCTGCGGCTGTTCCCGAAGCCCACCGTTCCCTTCGGCTCGGTCGAGCACGTCGACCCGGCCCGCGGCCCGATGAACGTGACGGGCTGGGCCCTCGACGCCGGGGCGGACGTCCCGCTGCAGGTCCACGTCTACGTCGACGGCGTCTTCGCGCAGTCGACGACCACGGACCAGGCGCGACCGGACGTCACGGCGACCTACACGCAGTACGGCGCTGCGCACGGCTTCCGCGTCCCGCTGCAGCTGTCCGACGGCCCGCACGAGATCTGCGCCTACGCGTTCAACGCGCCCGGGACCGCTGGCGCCACCGGCAAGCTCGGATGCCTCACCACCAACGTGCAGCACGGTCCGGTGGGAGCCCTCGAGTCGCTCGCGCAGACCCCCGCCGGCATCCGCGCCACCGGCTGGGCGCTGGACGGCGACAGCGACTCCCCCATCGGCGTGCACCTGCTCGTCGACGACGTGACAACGCTGGTCGTGCCCTCGGCCGAGACCCCTCGGCCGGACCTCGCTGGCCGGTTCCCCGACTACGCCCCGGGCCACGGCTTCGAGGTCCCGCTCGACCTCGCCGACGGGGACCACAAGGTCTGCGCCTTCGGCATCAACGCCGACAGCACGCCCGGCGCCAACAACCTGCTCGGCTGCCGTGCCCTCACCGTCGTGCACTCGAGCGTCGGCGTGCTCGACCCGCTGGCGACACCGCCGGGCTCGGTCACGGTGACGGGAGCCGCACTGGACCCCGACACCCCCGATCCGGTGAGCGCCGACCTCTACGTCGACGACAGCTTCCTCAAGCGGACACCGGCATCCGTCACCCGTCCCGCGCAGACCGCCTACGCCGCCTGGGGCGACGGCCACGGCTTCTCCGCCTCGCTCGTCCTCGCCGACGGCACCCACAAGGTCTGCGCCTACGCGATCAACGCCTCGGGCACCCCCGGCGGCAACCGGCTGCTCGGCTGCCAGTCGGTGCTCGTCTCGCACGCGCCGACCGGCGCGCTCGAGAGCACGGGCCAGACGGTCGACGGTCTCGTCGTCAGCGGGTGGGCCCTCGACCCCGACACGGCAGCCTCGTCCGCCGTGCGGGTCTCCGTCGACGGCGGCGCGCCGGTCGAGAGCCGCGCCAGCGCGTCGCGCGAGGACATCGCCGCGCGCTACCCCGGACTGGGCGCGCTGCACGGGTACCGGGTCGTGGTCCCGGGCCTGTCCGAGGGCTCGCACCAGGTCTGCGTGACCCTGCTCAACGTGTCCGGCAGCCCCGGCTCACCGACCGCGCTGCCCTGCGTCGCGGCGGTCGTCCGCCACAGCCCGATCGGGGTGGCCCCGGTCCTCGGCCGGCAAGGCAACGCCGTCACGGTGAGCGGCTGGGCGGTCGACCCCGACACGACCGACGCCCTCGAGACCCACCTGTACGTCGACGGCGCGTTCGTGACGAAGACCGTCGCCTCGGCCGTCCGCTCCGACCTGCCCGCTCCGTGGTCCGGCTACGGCACCGGCCACGGCTGGACGGCCTCCCTGGACCTGGCCGCCGGCTCGCACAAGGTCTGCGCCTACGGCATCAACATCGGGTCCGGCACCAACGCCCTGCTCGGCTGCACCACGACCGTCGTGAAGCACTCCCCGCTCGGCAACCTCACGTCGGTCACCAGGCGCTCGGACGGCCTGGCCGTCTACGGCTGGGCCATCGACCCCGACACCACGGGTGGTGTGACGGTCCGCATCACCTTCGACGGCAAGCCCGTGCGCGTCCTCGGCGCCGTGCTGTCCCGCGCCGACGTCGGCTCCGCCTACCCCGACTACGGCCCCAGGCACGGCTTCTCGACGCTGCTCCACCCCGGCAAGGGCAAGCACACCGTCTGCGCCGGTGCCGACAACGCGAAGGACACCCCCGGCACCGCCAGCGGCCTCGGCTGCCGCACCCTCACGATCTAGCCCGGCCCACCTTCCGATCCGGTTCAACCGGTTCGGCCCTCACTCAGCCTGCAACCGATCAGGTCGCGGGGCACCCGCCTGCCACCAGTTCGTCAGCGCCGGTCAGGCGCCGCGGAGCGCGTCGCCCTCGACCTCGAAGGCCTCACGCAGCGCGTCGCGCCAGTCCGGGAAGGGCGGCAGGCCGGCGGCGTCCCACTTCTCACCGGACATCACCGAGTACGCCGGACGGGTGGCGGGGGTGACGAAGCTGGCCGAGTCCGTGGGTGACACCCGCGACGGGTCCGCGCCGAGCTCCTCGAAGATGGCCTGCGCGAAGCCGAACCACGACGTCTGGCCGCGGTTGGTGCCGTGGTAGCTGCCCGGCGCCACGTCGGCCCGCGCGATGTCGAGCAGCCGCGCCGACAGGTGCCCGGCCCAGGTCGGCGACCCGACCTGGTCGGCGATGAAGCTGCAGGTGTCGCGCTCGCGCTCGAGGCGGCAGACCGTCTTCACGATGTTCGGGCCGCCGGCGCCGTAGAGCCACGCCGTCCGGACGATCCAGTGCGCGTCCGGGAGGATCTCCGCGATCGCCAGCTCGCCGGCCAGCTTGGTGCGGCCGTACGCGTTCGTCGGGCCCTTGGGGTCGTCCGGCTCGTAGGGCGAGGTCCCGTCACCCGGGAAGACGTAGTCGGTCGACACGTGCACGAGACCGGCGCCGACCTCCTGGCACGCCGTCGCCAGCAGTGCCGGCGCGGTCGCGTTGACCGCGTAGGCCAGCTCCTCCTGCTCCTCGGCCTTGTCGACGGCCGTGTAGGCGGCGGGGTTGAGCACGACGAGCTTGTGGTCGGGGTTGTCCGAGCGCACGACGCGTGCCCACTCCTGGACCGTGTCGCGGGTCGCGAACGGGTCCGTGAGGTCGACCTCGGGCAGGTCGATCCCGCGGGCGAACGCGATGTCGGGAGCCGCGTGGGCCTTGCGCATCAGGTCGGTGCCGAGCTGGCCCTTGCACCCCGTGATGAGCAGCGCGAGCGCCATCAGCCGACGACCTTCTCGCCGGCCGCGGCGTACTTCTTCTCCGTCGCGTCCTTGAACGGCCGCCACCACTGCTCGTTCGCCTTGTACCACTCGACGGTCGCCACCAGACCGGCCTGGAAGTCGTCGTACAACGGCTTCCACCCCAGCTCGGACCGGAGCTTTCCGGCGTCGATCGCGTAGCGCAGGTCGTGACCCGGGCGGTCGGTCACGGAGTCGTAGTCGTCGGCCGGTCGGCCGAAAGCGACCAGGATGGCCTCGACGACCTCCCTGTTGTCCTTCTCGCCGTCGGCGCCGATCAGGTAGGTCTCCCCGATCCGGCCCTTGTCGATGATCGTCCAGACCGCCGAGTTGTGGTCGTCGACGTGGATCCAGTCGCGGACGTTCTCGCCCTTGCCGTAGAGCTTGGGCCGGCCGCCGTCGATGACGTTGGTGATCTGCCGCGGGATGAACTTCTCCACGTGCTGGTAGGGCCCGTAGTTGTTGCTGCAGTTGCTGATCGTCGCCTGCAGCCCGAAGGACCGCACCCACGCGCGGACCAGCAGGTCCGAGCCGGCCTTGGTCGAGGAGTAGGGAGAGGACGGGTTGTACGGCGTATCCTCGGTGAACCGCTTCGGGTCGTCGAGCTCGAGGTCGCCGTAGACCTCGTCGGTCGAGACGTGGTGCAGGCGGCGGCCGTGCCGGCGGCAGGCCTCGAGGATGGTGAAGGTGCCGACGATGTTGGTCTGCACGAAGGGCGACGGGTCGTTCAGCGAGTTGTCGTTGTGCGACTCGGCCGCGAAGTGCACGACCAGGTCCGCCGCGCCGACCAGCTCGTCCATGAGCTTCGCGTCCGCGATGTCGCCCTCGACGAAGCAGATCCGGTCCTTCACCGGGTCGAGCGAGGTGCCGTCGCTGGCGTAGGTCAGCTTGTCGAGGACCGTGACCTCGGCGTCAGGGCGGTTCGCGAGGGTCCAGTGGACGAAGTTGGCGCCGATGAAGCCGGCGCCACCGGTGACGAGGATGCGCATGCCGCCATTGTCCCAGAAGGGACTCCGCGCCAGGTAACACGAGGGGCCGGGCCCCGAGGGGCCCGGCCGCCGGTGCTGCGTGGCTACTTGCCTGGGGTGACGCAGGACGGGGTGCCCGTCTTGTAGGTCTTGTCGCTGGTGGCCTCGTCGGCGGTCGGCGTGATCCCGACGACTGCGAGGTTCACGTAGCGCTGGGCCAGGGAGTCGAGCCCGTCGATCACGCTCTTGCCGTTCTTGATGCCCACCGCCGAGACGGGGACGGTGACGTGGACGGTCTTGCCGGCCGCGTCGACGACGCCGTCCGCGGGACCGAGGTTCTTGCGGGTGCCGCCCGTCCCGCTGAAGTCGCCGTACGAGAGCGTGCCGGTGGTCCCGGTGACAAGCGCCTCCAGGTAGTACTTCGTCCCGTCGACCGCGAAGTTCTGGTAGTAGATGTCCCCGGTCGGCGAGGTGCTGTCGGAGCCGATGGCGGCCGTGCGGATGACGGCGGTGACCTTCTTGGCGTCGGACGCGACGTCCGCGCTGAGGATGTCGAGGTTGACATCGCTCGGCAGCGGCGTCGACGAGGCGACCAGGAATCCGGTCGCGTCCCCCGCCGCGTCCGTGACGAGGTTGCAGGCCGGCTTGGGCTTGCTGGCTGCGCCGGCGGTTCCGGACAGGACCAGGCCGGCGCCGACAGCGACGGCGAGGACGGGGCGGACGAGCTTCACGTGAACTCCTGGGTTGGCTGGGTCGGGTGAGGTGGCAGCTGACTGGGCACCGGGCGTGAGCAAGGAAGGGCACTCGTGCGACGGGCGGGTGTGACCTTTCGCACGCCGGGGTTTCGCCATACCGCCCGTTCTTCCTGCTCCCGAACAGCAATCTGTCCGGTTTGGGGGCCTCTGCGCCGCCTGAGAGCCCGCGGGGCAGGAGTGGCGGCCCGCGTGTCGAAACCTGAGGAGCCAGCTCAGCCTTCCGACTCCGGAGACCCAGATGCGCATCCGCACCCTTCCGCTCGCCGCCGCCGCCGTGCTCGTGGCGATGGCTGTCCCCTCGCACGCCGCGGGGGGGTCGAAGACGCTGTTCTTCGCGAACGAGGGCGCGTCGGGCACCTCCGGTTGCACGCCGGACTACGTCCTGGACAAGGCGCCCGCAGGCAGTCCCTGCTCCTCGATCGCGGTCGGTGCCCAGGGCACCGGGCTCCTCGGCGCCGACACGTTCTCCTCGGTGAAGAAGTCGGTCGGCTTCAAGCTCAACGCGGGCAAGGCCCTGACGGGCACCGTCTACCTCGCGACCTACCCCGTGGTCAGCGGAACCCCGCTCAACACGCTCCCGGGGCCGGTCACCGCCGACATCACCGTGACGATCAACGGCGTCGAGGTCGGCACCGTCTCGGGCTCCGGACAGGCCGTCGCGCCGAACAGCGACGTGACGATCCCGCTGAGCCTGAGCATCCCCAAGAAGCTCAACAAGGCCGTCGTCAAGTCGGTGGACGTCACCGTCAGCTACAAGACCGCGGTGGGCATCACGGGCGTCGACTACTCCGAGACCAACAGCAGCAAGCTGGTCTTCCCCACCAGCTGACCTCGCCTGAGAGTCTCGACACACAGGCAAGGCTCAGGTGCCGCTCCGGGGACAGCTCGTACCCTGGAGGGGAACCCCCTGCGCTGGTCAGGCGTCCTCGGTAGGACAGCCACCCGGCCTACCCAAGGAGTGATCGAGTCGTGACCACCCCGCGCGACCCGCGGAGCGGCGGCGACGAGCCCCAGAGCAACGGGCTTCCTCCGCACCTCGACCCGCGGGGCAAGAAGTCGGCCCCGCCCCGCGTCACGAACGCCTACCGCCAGGCTGCCCGCGGCGGCCCCGCCCCGCGCAAGACGGCGCAGGCCGCCGCCCCGGTGCTGCCCACGACCCCGCCGGGCAAGGCACGTCGCACCGGCGGCCAACGGGTCGCCCGGGTGCTCTCGTGGATAGCGCTCAGCATGGCGGTCGTCGTCCTGGTCGGCGCCGGCGGCCTCTACCTGGCGTTCAACCACTACCTCGGCCAGATCGCCCACATCGACGTGCTCCCGAAGGGCGGCAGCCCCAAGAAGCTCAACAAGGCCCAGAACTTCCTGCTGGTCGGCTCGGACAGCCGCGACGGCTCCTAAGGCGTCGGCACCCTGGGCAGCGGGGCGTCCTTCGTGACCGGGCATCGCTCGTTCAGCGTGATACTGTCGCACGTGTACTCGGTCAGCGACATCGTTGAGATGGTGAGATTCCCGCGCGACTACTACGTGGAGATCC
>JAODNF010000236.1 GCA_025464915.1 Frankiales bacterium
CCGGACAGCGCCCAGTCGACCTTGACCGTCCCGTCGTCCCACTCGAAGTGCTCCAGGTCGGCCCGCAGCCGCGCGGGGACGTCCTCCAGGAGCTCCAGGTAGAGGGCCGGCGCCGAGACGTCGGCCAGGACGACGCGGCTCGGTTCGAAGGTGCCGTCCTGCAGCCGCACACCCGTCACCCGCCCGTCCCGCACGACGACGCGGGTCACCGGCGCGTCGCACTCGAGCCGGCCGCCGGCTGCGAGCAGCCTGCGCACGAGCGCAGCCGCCAGGTTCCCGGCACCGCCCTCGGGAACGGGGAACCCCACGTCCTGACCCAGCATCGCGAGCAGCCAACCGAAGACCGCGCTGGCCGGCGCCTCCGGCGCGAGGTCGGTGTGCATCGCGTTGCCCGCCAGCAGCAGGCCGGCGCCCTCGCCGTGGAAGGTCTCCTCGCTGAACCTCCTGACGGACAACGTCGCGAACCGAGCGAACCGCAGCAGGTCCGCCGCGCCCAGCTCGCGGGCCAGCCGGAAGGCCGAACGCGCGGGAGGGAACGGCCCCATGAGGGTGTTCACGACATCGGGCTGCAGCGCGCTCCACTGCTGGGCGAGGGCTCTCCACGCCTCGCCGTCGCGTGCGTCGAACGCGGCGACGGAGGCCGACGTGACGTCGAGGTCGCGCGAGAGGACGGCGGTGCGCCCGTCGTGCAGGGGATGGGCGAGCACGGACGGTGCGTGCCGCCACCGCAGCCCGTGCTGCTCCAGCTGCAGGTCCGCCAGGACGGGGGAGCCGATGCCCAGCGGGTAGAAGCTGCTGAACAGGTCGGAGACGAAGCCGGGCGCGGTGACCTCCGCGCTCTTGACCGCTCCTCCGTAGGTCTGCTGGGCCTCGAGCACAAGCACGTCCCAGCCGTGGTCCGCGAGCACGTTCGCGCCGACCAGCCCGTTCGGTCCACTGCCGATGACGATCGCGTCGGTCATGCGAGGACGGCCCTTCGACGTGGATCGGTGGCTGCGCAGCGGGGCCGCGCACGACCCGGGTCAGGGAAGTCGCGGCCGGTGCTGTGGCGCTTACCCCCTCAGCGCCGGGACCAACAGCGCGGCGCCGCCCGTCATCGAGCCCATGGTGGTGTCAGGAGCCGTGCAGGGCTCGAGCGAGTTCGTCCCTGCCCATCTTCGATCGCCCGCGCAGGTTGCGCTTATTGGCCTCCTCATAGAGCTCGGCACGGGTCTTCGGCTCCGCCGTCCCGTTGCGCTTGCGCTGCGCGACGGCTGCACCCTGCTTGCCGAGAGCCGTACGGGTCGCCTTGGGCATGCTGCTGATGGACTTCTTGGCGCGCGCGCCCGACTGGGCCTTCTTCACGTTCTTGCGGGCCGCCGTCACCTGCCGCTGGCTGGCCATCAGTGCTTCGCTGCCGCGGCCTTGCCGCCCTTGCGACCAGCCGCCTTCTTCTGGGCCGTCGTCCCGCCCTGGCTGCTGCTGCCGCCCTTGCCGGAGGCCTTGCCGCCGTTGTGCGAGGCGTCGGGTGAGTTGGCGATCTTCGCCGCCCGCTCCTTCGACATCCCCTTGTCCTTCAGGGCTTCGTACTGCTTCTCGTTCTTCACGTTCGCCGGCATCCACGTGCTCCTCTCTGGTGTCCCGTGGGGGTTCCCGTTGTCCTGCGACCCACACGCGACGGCGCTCGTCACGGTGCGTCGCGCGACGGCCGACCCGGTCGCGCTACGTTGGTGTCCTGCTTCCGCTTCGGCGGCGAGCCTGGCGTCCAGCAGGTGGCGCGGGTCCGGTGGCGCTCCGGCGTCGCACCCAGCGCCCTTCCTGCCGGGCAGGGCGTTCCCTCGCGACCCCCACCCTGTGACTTGTGGCGCTCCCTGCTCCGGGTCCCTCGGTTGGTGCGCGGCTACCTGAGCGGGTCGCCATCAACACCCCTGACCACCCCGAGAGCGCCACTCCAGGCTCCAAGGGCTCCCCGCACGTCGCCGCCGGCGGTGGCGCGGTCGAGCCCGTCGACGCGATGATGGCGCTCGCCGAGCTGGGCAAGATCAACCTCGCCGAGAGCGACCTGACGGCGGTCCTCGAGCGCGTTTCCGCCCTGACCAAGTCGTCCCTCCTAGGGGTCGCGGAGGTTTCCGTCACCCTTGTCACCGACGGCGTCGCCGGCACCGCCGCCTACACCGGTGAGCTGGCGCTCGCGCTCGACGAGGCGCAGTACGGGGCGGGCTCCGGCCCGTGCCTCGCGGCGGCGGAGAAGGAGTCGGTCTTCGTCATCGAGGAGATGTCGCACGAGACCCGGTGGCCCGAGTTCACCGCAGACGCCGTGCGGCACGGAGCGCGCTCGTCGATGTCGATCGGGATCCCGCTGCACTCGACGGTGACGGGTGCCCTCAACATCTACGCCACCGAGTCCGGGGTCTTCGACGAAGCGGCCGTCGAGCTGGCCCGGACCTTCGCCGGGTACGCGGCGGTCGCGCTCGCCAACGCCAGCCTGTACGACACGACGGCGGCGCTGGCCAGGCAGATGGCCGCGGCGATGGCGTCCCGGGCCGTGATCGAGCAGGCCAAGGGCATCCTCGTCGCCCAACGCGGTATCAGTCCCGAGGAGGCCTTCCAGGTGCTGTCGCGTGCGTCGCAGACGGCAAACCGCAAGCTGCGCGACATCGCCCAGGCGATGGTGGACGGCGCCCGCTCGTCGCCGGAGCAAGACGGTCCGCAGGAGTAAGCCCATGCTGTCCCCGGGGTCGTAGTTCCAGGGGACGACATCGACATAGGGTGAGAACTCGGTGCAGCAGCCGCCGGACCGCTCCCGGGGTTGGTCGCACGAGTCGGCTCCCGCGGGTCCAGGTCACCCCGCCGGATCCGATGGTGGCTGCGAGCGTGAGCATCTCCCCTGACCAGGTCGGTCGTCATGCCGGCCCACAAGCCGGTCGCCGCGGGCGCGCGGTCCGCCGCCTGGCGGCGCTGCCCGCTGCTGGACTGCTGGCGCCTCCGGTGCTCCTGACGGCGGCATCCGGCCTGACTGCCCCGCCATCGGACCTGACCTGGGTGGACAGTCCCCGTCACGAGCTCGAACAGGCCCGGACCTGCGCCGTGCAGCAGTGGCTCGATGCCGCAGCGAACCTGGCGGACTCCGAGGAGGGCCTGTCCCGGGAGCAGGAGTCGGACCACTCGCGCAGGCGGGAGGCGATCGAGCACGTGACGTCCGCTGTCCGGCGACACGTCCCCTCGGAAGGCGGCACTGCGTACCGGGTCGTGGTCGCCCACCGGTTCGACTGGTTCTCGGACAAGGTCGCCGCGAGCCTTCGCGAGCTCGGGCTGGTCGTGACCAGCCGGCTCAACGACGGTGCCGAGGCCCTCGGCGCCGCGATCGCGGAGCAGCCAGACCTGCTCGTCCTGCAGGACGTGATGGTGCGGCTGCCCTCGGAGACGGTGCTCACCGAGGTGCGCCGCTTCGCACCGCGCACCGTGGTGGCAGTGCAGGCCGAGGGAGCCGACCGTGCGCGGGAGCTCCGCGCGCGAGGTGCCCACGCGCCGTTCGCCCGCAACCTCGCCCCGGCGGACGTCGCGTGCTACCTCGCTGACCTGCTGGCAGCTGCTCGGTTCGGCGGTCTTGACAGCGAAGTCGCTCGTGTCCATCGCGGTTGAGCACCCGGTCGGCATCGACGTCGCCGTGGTCACACTGGCGGGAGAGCACGACCTGTCCACGGTGGACGTCCTGCGGCGCGTGCTCAACGACCTGACCGGGGCGTCGCCGCTCGTGGTCCTGGACCTCGCCCAGTGCCTGTTCGTGGACAGCACCATCCTCGGTGCGATCGCCGGCACGGCCCGACGCATCAGCAGCGCCGGCGGCCGGGTCGTCGCCATCAACGTCGGAGGCATCGTGGGCAAAGCGCTGCGGATCACCGGGCTCGACGCCGTGCTCTCACCGACGGCCGGGCTCGACGAGGCCTTCGTGAGCGCACTCGGCCAGCTCGGGTGGCAGCCGTTGCCCGCGGACGTCCATCGCTGAGCGAGCACCCGGTTGCGCGGAGGCCTGACGCGGACGGCCAGGCACGTGCTCGAGGCCCGGATGAAGCAGCAGCGCCAGCGCGGGTGACGAGGCTCGGTGAGAATAGGAGCTGTCCCGTCAAAGGAGCTGAGCCATGACCCTGCCCGCCGACCCGGCCGAACGGCACCGCGCCGTCGCCGCCGCCTTCACCGCGCGCGTGCAGGGCACCACCGACTGGGACGCGCCTGCACCCGTGGACGGCTGGCGCGCACGCGACGTCGTCGGTCACCTGGTCGGGTGGTTCCCGGACTTCCTCACCAGCGCGACCGGCCTGGTGCTCGACCGCGGGCCCTCGGTCGCGGACGACCCGGTGGCGGCCTGGCAGGTCCACTCCGACGCGGTGCAGCGGGTGCTGGACGGGCCGGAGGCGTCGACCCCCTTCGACCACCAGTACGTGGGAGAGCTGCCGCTGCCCCAAGCGGTTGACCGCTTCTACATCTCCGACGTCTTCATGCACACGTGGGACCTGGCGCGTGCCACCGGACAGGACGAGCGGCTCGACCCGGAGACCTGTGCCGACCTGCTCGCCGCGATGCAGGGGATGGAGGAGGTGCTGCGGTCCTCCGGGCAGTACGGACCTGCGGTGCCCGTACCGCAGGACGCGGATGTCCAGAGCAGGATGCTCGGCTTCATCGGGCGGGACCCGCTGTTCGGCCGCTCCTGAGACCGGCGACGCGTCCTTGCACCACACCCGCGGCCGGGCGAGACTGCCACGGCGACGGGCACCTGCTCGTGGGCGAACGGACAGGGGGTACGCCGTGACGGCGGCTGAGGTCTTCGGCGCGTGGCTGGAACGGTTCGCGGACCGGGCGGGAGCCGCGGACGCCGCCGGCGTCACTGAGCTGCTGACGCGGGACTGCTGGTGGCGCGACCTGCTTGCCCTGACCTGGGACCTCGGGTCCTACCAGGGGCCCGAGCGGATCCGAGCCATGCTGTCGTCCGCGCTGACCCCGTCCTCGCTGACCTCGGTCGCGCTGGTGACGGAGTTCGGGCCCCGCTTCCAGGGCGACGACGACGAGGTCGTCGAGGGCTTCTTCACCTTCCTGACCCCGGACGGCGAGGGGCGGGGGGTCGTGCGGCTGCGCGACGACGGCGAGGGCTGGCAGGCCTGGACGCTCCTGACGGAGCTGGACGACCTGAGGGGGCACGAGCGCGCGATCGGTCCACGCAGGTGGAAGGGGCCGCGCCACGACGTCGCGGGCGACGGGTCGAACTGGGCGGACAAGCGGGCCGAGGCCGTCCGCTACAGCGATCGCGAGCCCGACGTCGTCGTGCTGGGAGCGGGGCAGGGCGGCCTCACGGTCGCGGCGAACCTCGGGCTGATGGGGGTCGACAGCCTTCTCCTCGAGCAGAGCGCCCGAGTCGGTGACGGCTGGCGCCGGCGCTACCGCTCCCTGGTGCTGCACGACCCGGTGTGGGCTGACCACCTGCCCTACCTGCCCTACCCGGACTCGTGGCCGACGTACTGCCCGAAGGACAAGCTCGCCGACTGGTTCGAGTCGTACGCCGAGGCCATGGAGCTCAACGTCTGGACCTCCGCCACGATGACCGACGCGGTCTACGACGAGAGCGAGGGCCGCTGGACGCTGAGCGTGGAGCTGCCCACGGGCGTCCGGGTCGTGCGACCACGGGACGTGGTGCTGGCCACGGGCGCCGCGGGGGAGCCGCGCGTCCCCGAGCTCGCCGGCCGGGAGGCGTTCGCCGGCACCGTCTACCACTCGAGCGAGCACACGGACGCCTCGCAGTGGAAGGGCAGGAAGGCGGTCGTCGTGGGGGCCTGCAACAGCGGCCACGACATCGCGCAGGACCTCTGCGAGGCCGGGGCCGAGGTCACGCTGGTGCAGCGCTCGTCGACCTACGTCATGAGCCAGCAGCACGGGATCCCCGCCATCTTCGGCAGCAACTTCGTCGAGGGCGGCCCGCCGCTCACCTACGCCGATCTGCTCGCCAGCGCAACACCGTGGCCGCTCGTGCTCGAGCTCTCCAAGCAGGGCGTCAAGGACCTCGAGGTCCTCGACGCCGACCTGCTCGCGTCCCTCGACGGCGTCGGCTTCAAGCGCAACACCGGGCCCGACGGCACCGGCTTGCTGGGCTACGCCCTCGACTGCGGCGGTGGCTACTACATCGACGTGGGCGCGTCACAGCTCATCGCTTCCGGCCGCATCGCGCTCGCCCAGGGGTCGGGGGTGGCCGCCTTCACCGCGACCGGTCTCGCGCTGGAAGACGGACGCGAGCTGGAGGCCGATCTCGTGGTCCTCGCCACCGGCTACAGCAACATGCGGGAGACCGCCCGCCGGCTGTTCGGCGACGAGGTCGCCGAGCGGCTGCCCCTCGTGCTGGGCATCGGTGAGGACGGCGAGATCGGCGGTCTCTACCGGCGCACCGGCCACCCCGCGTTCTGGTACATGGGTGGACCGCTGGCATGGGTGCGCATCTACTCCAAGCACCTGGCGCTGCAGATCACGGCGAGGCAGAACGGTCGCCTGCCGGTCCATGTCTGAGACAGGGCGCGTTCACCGCACGTTCGTCCAGGCCCTGCACGATGTCGCCATGACCCAGCACACCCCGTCGGGCCCGTCCCGTCGCACCGTCCTCAAGGGCGCCGTCGCCGGTGGCGCTGCCGTCGCCGCGACCTCCCTCGCCGGCTCCGAGTCCGTCGCCGAGGCCGCCGGTCTCAGCCAGGCGGAGCTCGCGCGCAATAACTTCAAGCACGTCGTGTTCCTCATGATGGAGAACCGGAGCTTCGACCACCTCTTCGGCACCCTGTCCGGGGTCCGTGGCTTCGACGACCGCACCGTGACGCGGCCCGACGGGGGCAGCATCTTCGCCCAGTGGAACCCCAAGACGAAGCGCCGCGAGCTGCCCTACCGGCTGTCCGAGAGCAACAACCTGCCCGGCGGTGACGCCGACCTCAGCCACAACTGGGGGCCCCAGCACATCTCGCTGAACGGCGGGAAGAACGACAACTGGATCGCCTCCCACCTCGCTGCCGACGGGGACGACGGCATCTTCACGATGGGCTACCTGACCCGTGCCGACGCGCCCTACCACTACGCGATGGCCGACGCCTTCACCGTGCAGGACAACTACTTCTGCTCGGTGCTCGGCCCGACCTACCCGAACCGCCTGATGTGGCAGATGGGCTCGATCGACCCGGACGGCAAGGGCGGCGGCCCGCTGCTGACCACGGACGAGTCGGTGTTCACGAGCAACGGCGGGCAGGGCGTCTTCAGCTACCTCACCTATCCGGAGCTTCTTACCAAGGCGGGGGTCAGCTGGCGCTCGTACACCGAGCCTGCCTCCAACCACCTGCTGAACATGTTCCCGTCCTTCACGCAGTACAACGCCGGCGCCACCTCCGACCCGACCAACGTCCTGAACGGGACCTACGGCACCACCACTGGCGGCTTCATCGCCGACATCAACGCCGGCACGCTGCCCCAGGTCTCCTGGATCTTCCCGTCGGTGCAGAGCACCGAGCACCCCGGCGACGGGCCGATCAACGCCGGGCCGCAGTACTACGAGCCGATCATCACGGCGCTGATGTCCTCTGCGTCGTGGGAGAGCACGGCGCTGTTCATCACCTGGGACGAGAACGACGGCTACTTCGACAACG
>JAODNF010000244.1 GCA_025464915.1 Frankiales bacterium
GGACTCCACCAACGCCGAGGTCCCTGGCTTCGTGACCTCCGAGGTCGAGATCGGCCCGGTGCTCGACGACGTCGTCCGCACCGCCGAGGGGCGCGTCGTGGTGGCCTGCTTCGCCTCGCACGTGCACCGGGTCCAGCAGGTGCTCGACGCCGCGGAGAAGCACAAGCGCAAGGTCGCGTTCGTCGGCCGCTCGATGGTCCGCAACATGGGCGTGGCCTCCGACCTCGGCCTGCTGCGCATCCCGGACGGGATCGTCGTCGACATCAAGGCCGTCGAGAAGCTCGAGGCTCACCGCGTACTTCTCGTCTCCACGGGCTCCCAGGGCGAGCCGCTCTCCGCCCTGTCGCGGATGGCGAACCGCTCGCACCACCAGATCCGCATCGACGAGAACGACACCGTCGTGCTCGCGTCGTCGCTCATCCCGGGCAACGAGAACGCCGTCTACCGCGTCATCAACGGGCTGTCCCGCTGGGGCGCCCGCGTGGTGCACAAGGGCGTCGCGAAGGTGCACGTCTCCGGGCACGCGCCGGCCGGTGAGCTGCTCTACCTGCTGAACGCCGTGAAGCCCTCCAACCTGATGCCCATCCACGGCGAGTGGCGGCACCTGCGCGCCCACGCCGAGCTCGGCCGGCTCACCGGCGTCGACAGCATCGTGCTGGCCGACGACGGCGTGGTCGTCGACCTCGTCGACGGCAGGGCCACCATCACCGGTGCCGTCCCGTGCGGCTACGTCTACGTCGACGGGCTCGAGGTCGGCGACGTCGGGGAGAGCACGCTGCGCGACCGCCGCATCCTCGGCGAGGAGGGCTTCATCTCCCTCACCATCGCCGTCGACTCGGTCACCGGAAAGATCGCCGGCGCCCCGCAGATCTCCGCCAAGGGCTTCACCGAGGACCCGAAGGCCTTCGACGACGTGCTGCCGCTGCTCGAGGCCGAGCTCGACCACGCCGCGGCCGAGGGCGTGGCGGACCCGTACCAGCTCGGGCAGCAGTGCCGGCGCCTGCTCGGGCGGTGGGTCAACGACACCTACCGCCGCCGCCCGATGATCATCCCCGTCGTCCTCGAGGTCTGACGTCGGACGCCCTACCGGTGCGTCCGCCCGGCCGAAGCCTGGCGTTGTCCACCTGAGCGGACGCAGGCGCGGGATCGGCGTGTCGTGCGTGGGACGGGTGTGACGGGTGGTACTTCCCAGGTAGCGTCCGATCATGGCCACACGTACGCCCGCACGCCCGGCCGCCAAGAAGGCAGCCCCCGCGCGCAAGACGGCTGCCCGCAAGACCTCCGCCAAGAACAAGCCGGCGCCCCGGAAGGCACCCGTGCGCACGAAGCGCATCGGGCCCAACCCGGTCGTGAAGGCCGTCGGCGGCGCGTTCCGGGTGGCCGCGACCGGCGTCGGCACCGTCACGCGCGCCGTCGGTCACGGCGCCCGTGACCTGGACCCGGCGCACCGCCGGGACGGGCTCGGCCTGCTCTGCCTGGTCGGTGCGCTGCTGTCCGCCGCCGGCGCCTGGTGGCACGCGGGCTCCGCCGGCAACGGGCTGGCCGACGTCGTCGAGGGCGGCTTCGGCAGGGGGGCCATGGTGCTCCCGATCGTGCTGCTCGTCGCCGGTGTGGTCGTGCTGCGCCACCCGTCCAGCCCCGGTGGTCGCGGCCGGCTCCTCGTCGGCTGGACCACCCTGCTCGTCGGCGCTCTCGGGGTCCTGCACGTCGCCGGCAGCGGTCCCCGACGGGACCGGGGCGGCGTCCTCGGCTTCCTGCTGGGGGACCCCCTGGAGCGGATGCTGTCCCCGTACATCGCCCTGCCCCTGCTGCTGCTCGTCGCGGCCTTCGGCCTGCTGGTCACGACGGCCACGCCGCTGCACCAGGTGCCCGCCCGGCTGACGCATGTGAAGAACGTGCTGCTGCTGAAGCCGGAGCCCGAGGCCGTCGTGGAGGAGGCGCCGAAGAAGCGTGCCCCGCGGCCGAAGATCGCGATCCAGGAGGACCCGGCCGACCTCGACCCGGTCGTCCTCGCGCCGGCGCCCGAGCCGGTGAGGCTCCACGACGAGCCGCCGGTGCACACGCCGGCGCCCAAGGTCACCGAGCAGCTCGTGCTCAAGGGCGACTACCAGCTGCCGAGCCCGGACGTGCTCGGCAGGGGCACGCCGCCGAAGGCCCGCAGCGCCGCGAACGACGAGATCATCAAGGCCCTGGGCCAGGTGCTGGAAGACTTCCAGGTCGACGCGACGGTCACCGGCTTCAGCCGGGGCCCGACGGTCACCCGCTACGAGATCGAGCTCGGCGTCGGCGTGAAGGTCGAGCGCATCAAGACGCTGCAGCGCAACATCGCGTACGCCGTGAAGACCGAAGAGGTCAGGATCATCGACGTGATCCCGGGCAAGTCCGCGATCGGCATCGAGATCCCCAACACCGACCGCGAGAACGTGTCGCTCGGTGACGTCCTGCGCAGCAGTGCCGCGACGAACGACCACCACCCGATGCTCGTCGGGCTCGGCAAGGACGTCGACGGCGGCTTCGTCTGCGCCAACATCGCCAAGACGCCGCACATCCTGGTCGCCGGCGCGACCGGCGCGGGCAAGTCGACCTGCATCAACGCGCTGCTCGTCAGCGTGCTGCTGCGCGCCACGCCCGACGAGGTGCGCCTCATCCTCGTCGATCCCAAGCGGGTGGAGCTCACGGCGTTCGAGTGCGTCCCTCACCTCATCACGCCGATCATCACCAACCCCAAGAAGGCCGCCGAGGCACTGCAGTGGGTCGTGCGCGAGATGGACCAGCGGTACGACGACCTGGCCGCCTCCGGGTTCCGGCACGTCGACGACTTCAACGCGGCGGTGCGCGCGGGCAAGCTCGTGGCGCCTCCGGGCTCGGAGCGGGTCTACACGCCCTACCCGTACCTGATGGTCATCATCGACGAGCTGGCCGACCTGATGATGGTCGCGCCGCGCGACGTCGAGGAGTCGGTCGTGCGCATCACGCAGCTCGCCCGCGCCGCCGGCATCCACCTGGTGCTGGCCACCCAGCGCCCGTCGGTCGACGTCGTGACCGGCCTGATCAAGGCCAACGTCCCCTCGCGCCTCGCGTTCGCGACCTCGTCGGGCACCGACTCGAAGGTCATCCTCGACCAGCCGGGTGCCGAGAAGCTCATCGGCAAGGGCGACTCGCTGTTCCTGCCGATGGGCGCCTCGAAGCCCATCCGCGTCCAGGGCGCCTACGTGTCCGACGCCGAGGTCGCGGCGATCGTCAAGCACTGCAAGGAGCAGCGCCAGCCGGCGTTCCGCGCGGACATCGCCGCGCCGAGCGCCCCGTCCAAGGAGATCGACGAGGAGATCGGCGACGACATGGACGTCCTGCTGCAGGCCGTCGAGCTCGTCGTGTCGACGCAGTTCGGGTCGACGTCGATGCTGCAGCGCAAGCTCCGGGTCGGCTTCGCGAAGGCCGGCCGCCTGATGGACCTGATGGAGAGCCGCGGCATCGTCGGCCCGTCCGAGGGCTCCAAGGCACGCGACGTGCTGGTCAAGCCCGACGACCTCGCCGGCACCCTGCTGATGCTCCGCGGCTGACGAGGACGGGACAGGTCAGCGCTGGGCCGCCACCTTCAGCAGGATCTCGGGGCCGCGGACAGACCACTGGCGGGCGGCCAGCTCGCGGACTCCGGACCCCAGCACGACGCCGTAGAGGGGTGCGACCAGCACGAGCCAGAGCGGGCTGCCGTCAAGGGCGGTGAGCAGCAGCGGCAGCATCGGCAGGGCGGCGAGGACGACGCCGGCCATCACCAGCAGACCGAGCAGCCCGGCAGCGACGCCCTGCCCACCGCCGCCGTTGCTGAAGGCGTTGCGGGGGCCCTCGGGGACAGGGAACGGCGCGAAGACCGACAGCATCGCGCCGCCGCCGAACGACAGGCCCAGCACGCAGACCGCGGACGCGAGGGCGGGGACGAGCAGGTCCCAGCCGCCGGTCACGGCACTGAGGACGAGACCGGCGGAGAGCACGAGCGGTACGCCGACGAGGGTGGCCGCGACGTCGCCGCCGAGCAGGTCGCGACGGGCGTTGGGCAGGTCGATGCCGGCCGCCACCAAGTGCCAGGAGGCGGTGCTCTCCTGACCGAAGCGGTTGGCGCCCTGCAGCCCGAAGAACAGCGCGATGCCGCAGACCGCGAAGACCATGCCGTGCGTCAGGTGGGAGCCGTAGAGGGCAGGGGAGATGACGACGAACAGCGCCGGGAAGATCGCGCTGGTGACGAGCTGCACCAGCCGGCGCGGCTCCCGGCTCAGGTAGCGCAGGTCCTTGCCGGCGACCGCACCGATGCGGCCGCGCGGGACGAGCCGCGACAGCAGCGCGGGGACGAGGGCGGAGTCGCCGCGTTCCGGCCGGGACGTCGTCGCGTCCGGCACCTCCTCGGCGCGGCGCAGCGAGCCCTCCCACAGCCGCAGCAGCAGGCCGAGCACCGCGACGACGAGGGCCAGGTGCCACAGCACCGTCAGCCAGTGCCCGTCGCGCGCGGCCCGCGGCATGGTCGCGGCGAGCCCGGGTGGGAACCAGGCCAGCACGCCGGCGACGGAGTGCAGCTCGTCCGCCGCGTGCGCGGAGCGGCTCACGTTCTGCAGGACGGGGTTGAGGAACTGCACGGAGATCGCCGTCAGCGCCGTGAGCGCCACGCCCAGGTCGCGACCACGGCGCGACCGCAGCAGCCGTGACAGGGCCGAGACGACGGTCCGCGACAGCACGACGCACATCGCCAGCTCGAGCACGACCGCGAACGCGGCGACCGCCGCCGACGCCCAGGACGAGGAGGTCCCCACGACCGCACCCGAGACCGCGAGCAGGGTGGCGACGGGCGCGACGCCCACCAGGGCGCCGACGCCGTGCAGCACCAGCACCTGGCGTCGCGACAGCGGGAGCAGGGCGAGCTTCGCCGGGTCCACGAGGTCGTCGCTGGAGAACGTGAGGATCGGGATCACCGACCAGGTCGCGACCAGGAAGCAGAACAGCGCGACGGTGGCGTCGTCCGCCTCGGCCCGGCCGCGCAGTGCGGCCAGGGTCAGGAACCCCAGCAGTGCCAGCAGCGACCCGAGCACGACGCTGAGCGCCATGCCGACCCGGCGCTGGGTCGACCCCGGGCCGGCCCGGAGCCCGCCGCGGAGCAGCGCGAGCTTGAGCCGGGCCGCGAGCAGGATCACGACGTACCCAGCCAGTCGAGCGCTCCCGCGGCGTACCCCCGCCCGCCCGCCAGGTCGACGAAGACGTCCTCCAGGGACCGGCCCTGCTTGAGGTCGTCGACCTCGCCGGCGGCGACCACCTGGCCGTGCACGATGACGGCGACCTCGTCGCAGAGCCGCTCGACGAGCTCCATCACGTGGCTCGAGAACACGACCGTGCCGCCCCGGCCGGTGAAGCGGGACAGCACGTCGCGGATGGTGCGGGCGGAGACGGGGTCGACGGCCTCGAACGGCTCGTCGAGGAACAGGACACCAGGGTTGTGGAGCAGGGCGACGGCGAGCGCGATCTTCTTGCGCATGCCGGTCGAGTAGTCGACGACCAGCTGGTTCTGGGCGCCGACGAGGCCGAAGGTGTGGAGCAGCTCCTGCGTGCGCTCCTGCACGACGCCGTCGGGCATCTCGCGCAACCGCCCCGAGAACTCGAGCAGCTCGCGACCCGTGAGCCGTTCGAACGTGCGGAGCCCCTCCGGGAGCACGCCGATCCGGCGCTTCGCCTCCCGCGGGTCCTGCCACACGTCCACCCCGTCGACGAGGACGGTGCCCCTGTCGGGCCGCAGCAGGCCGGTCGCCATCGACAGCGTCGTCGTCTTGCCAGCGCCGTTGGGACCGACCAGCCCGAAGAACGCGCCGCGGGGCACCAGCAGGTCGACGCCACGGACCGCCTGCACGTGCCCGAAGGTCTTCACCAGGCCGTGCACCTCGACCGCGAACTCGCTCACCTCCGGAACCCTAGAGTCCACGGCGTGCACGTGCGGCCCTATGAGGACAGCGACCGCGAGGGCCTGGTGGCCCTCGTGCAGCCGGTCGCCGCGCTCGGAGGCGCGGTCGGCTTCCTCGAGGTGCCGACCGCGGACGAGGTCGAGCAGTGGCGGCTGGACCTGCACGCCGAGCTGCTCGTCGCGCTCGACTCCGGCCGCCTCGTCGCCTGCGGTGCGCTGAGGCGACCCGCCAACCCGGTGACGCGGCGGATGGCCGAGATCACCAAGGTGATGACCCACCCGGACGCCCGGGGCAGGGGAGCGGCCCGGGCCGTGCTGCTCGCGCTCATCGACAGCGCCCGCGCCGACGGCAGGGAGCTGCTCACACTCGAGTGCCGCGGCAACAACCACGCCGCGCAGCGGCTCTACGCGAGCCTGGGGTTCGTGGTCACCGGGCGCCGGCCGGACGCGATCGCGGTCGGGGACGACCGCTTCGACCAGGTGCTCATGCACTGCGACCTGCGCACGGGCACGGCCGGCCTGCGCCGGTTCGGGAGCCGGCGCGAGGGCCTGGGCAGTGCCTGAGAGGCGGCCTTTGTCTCGGCCGCTCGGCCGCCCCTAGACTGGGCCACTCTCTCGCACTTCCCCCACCACCGAGAGGCGTGTCCCCGTGCCTGCCGCGAAGCCCGAGCTCACGCTCGGCGCTGCCCTCCGCGAGGCGCGCGAGGCTGCCGGTCTCACGGTGGAGCAGGTCAGCGCCGACACCCGGATCCGGGCCACGCTCGTGCGTGACCTGGAGGCCGACCGCTTCGCGTCCAGCGGCGGCTCGGTCTATGCCCGCGGGCACGTGAAGTCGATCGCCTCGACGCTGCGGATCGACGCGGCCCCGCTGCTGGCGCTGTTCGACCAGGCCGAGGGCAGCGCGCCGGTCGAGGCGCTGCTGACCCAGCCGGAGGCCGTGGTCACGACCCTCGGCGGCTCCGACTTCGCCGCCGCCAAGACAGCGTCGCTGCGCCCCGACCGCCGCGGCCCCCGCTGGGGTGTCGCCCTCACCGGCGCGGCCGCGGTCCTCATCGCCCTGATCGGCATCGGCAGCCTGGGCGGTGGCAGCGGCGGTCGCACCTCCACGGCCCTCGGCGCCAGCCCGTCCGCGACGCCCGAGGTGTCCCAGCCCACGGTGCACGCCACGGTGCCGCCCGACAGCACGGCCAACAAGCCTCCCGTCACCGGCGCCCAGCTGCGGGTCCGTGTCATCGGCGGCAAGTCGTGGGTCAGCATCAGCAACGCCGGCGGGCAGACGCTGTTCGAGGGCACCCTCGGAGACGGGCAGTTCAAGGACTTCCGCGACGCCGCCAAGCTCAAGGTCATCGTCGGCAACCCGCCGGTGGTCAGCCTCAACTGCAACGGCAGGGACAGCGGGCCGGTGGCCCCGAACAGCCGCAAGGTGGGCCACTTCTCCTGCACGCCCACCGGTCTCAGCTCCACCTGAACCTAGACTCGGCAGGTGTCCCGTCGCCTGTCCCTCGTCACGCTGGGCTGTGCCCGCAACGAGGTCGACTCCGAGGAGCTCGCGGGCCGGCTCGACGCGGCCGGCTGGGAGCTGACCGACGAGGCTCCTGACGTCGTCGTCGTCAACACCTGCGGCTTCGTCGAGAGCGCCAAGAAGGACAGCATCGACACCCTGCTGGCCGCGGGCGACACCGGCGCGAAGGTGGTCGCGGTCGGGTGCCTGGCGGAGCGGTACGGCAAGGAGCTCGCCGACCAGCTGCCCGAGGCCGACGCGGTGCTCGGCTTCGACTCCTACGCCGACCTGTCGACCCACCTGCAGACCGTGCTGGCCGGCGGCCACATCGAGGCGCACACGCCGAGCGACCGCCGGCTGCTGCTGCCGATCAGCCCCGTCGAGCGCCAGGAGCCGGCGGCCTTCAGCGTCGGCATCCCCGGCCATGCCGGCGGCCCGACCGTCCTGCGCAAGCGCCTCGACGACAGCCCCGTCGCGCCGCTGAAGCTCGCGAGCGGCTGCGACCGCCGCTGCAGCTTCTGCGCCATCCCGAGCTTCCGCGGCGCCTTCGTCTCCCGCCGCCCGTCCGACGTGATCGCGGAGGCCCGCTGGCTCGCCGACCACGGCGTGCAGGAGCTCGTCCTCGTCAGCGAGAACAGCACGTCCTACGGCAAGGACCTCGGCGACCTCAAGCTGCTCGAGACGCTGCTGCCCGAGCTCGCGCGGATCGTGCCGCGGGTGCGGCTGTCCTACCTGCAGCCGGCGGAGATGCGGCCCACCCTCGTCGAGGTGCTGACGAGGACGCCGGGCGTCGCGCCGTACTTCGACATGTCCTTCCAGCACAGCAGCGCGTCGGTGCTGCGCCGGATGCGGCGGTTCGGCGGCACGGACGCGTTCCTCACCCTGCTGCGCCAGGTGCGCGACCTCGACCCCGAGGCCGGCGTCCGCTCCAACGTCATCGTCGGGTTCCCCGGTGAGAACTAGAAGGAATTGGCCGAGCTCGAGCGCTTCCTCGTCGAGTCGCGCGTCGACGTCGTCGGCGTCTTCGGCTACTCCGACGAGGACGGTACGGAGGCAGCGACCCTGCCCGACCACCTCCCGCAGGACGTGGTGGACGAGCGGGTCGCGCGCATCACCGACCTCGTGGAGGAGCTCACCTCCCAGCGGGCGGAGGAGCGGATCGGTACGACGGTCAGCGTGCTCATCGAGGGACCGGACGGTGAGGGGCGCGCCCTGCACCAGGCGCCCGAGGTGGACGGCACCACGATGGTCGCCGGTGCCGCGATCGGCAGCATCGTCACGGCGACGGTGGTCGCGTCCGAGGGCGTCGACTTGGTGGCGGAGCTGTGACCGAGGACCCGCTGGCCCTGCCACTGAACCCCAAGGCCGCCACCTGGAACCTCGCCAACCAGCTCACCGTGTTCCGCCTCGCGCTGGTCCCCGTCTTCGTCGTCGCCCTGTTCGCCCACGGCGGGCACACGACCGGCTGGCGATGGGTGGCCTGGGGCGTGTTCGCGGTGGCGTCCTACACCGACCGCATCGACGGCCAGATCGCCCGCAACCGCAACCTCGTCACGTCCTTCGGCAAGCTCGTCGACCCCATCGCCGACAAGGCTCTCATCGGGGCCGCCCTCATCGGGCTGTCGCTGCTCGACGACCTGCCCTGGTGGATCACCATCCTCGTCCTGGTCCGCGAGGTCGGGGTGACGGCCCTGCGCTTCTGGGTGATCCGGCACGGCGTGATCCCGGCGTCCCGCGGCGGCAAGCTCAAGGCGTTCCTGCAGGCGGTGGCCATCGGTCTCTACGTGCTGCCCTTCACCGGGTGGCTCGCCTCGGGTCGCGCGGTGGTGATGGCCCTCGCCATCGTCGTGACCGTGGTGACAGGGATCGACTACGTGGCGAGGGCTCTGACCCTCCGGCAGACGAGCGAGCGGGCCGCGATGAAGCGGGCCCGCAAGGCCGCCCGGCAGTGAAGGGCGCCGTCCTGGCCATCGGCACCGAGCTGCTGCTCGGCGACGTCGTCAACTCCAACGCCGCGGTCCTCGGCAAGGCGCTCGCCGCGGCCGGCGTCGAGGTCGTGGCCAACGAGGCCCTCGCCGACGACCTGCCCGTCCTCGTCGCCGCGGTGCACCGGCACCTCGCCGACGTCGACGTGCTGATCCTGTGCGGAGGTCTCGGGCCGACCCGTGACGACCTGACGCGCGAGGTCATCGCGGCGGCCCTCGACGCGCCGCTGAAGCGGGACCCGGAGATCGAGCAGCGGCTCCGCGACCTGTTCGCCGGCTGGGGCCGGGAGATGCCGGACGCGGTGCTCGCGCAGGCCGACGTACCCGCCGGTGCCGAGACCCTCGACAACAGCGCAGGGACCGCCCCGGGCGTCTGGCTCGAGAAGGACGGCAAGGTGGTCGTGGCGCTGCCCGGCCCGCCGCCCGAGCTGCGCGCGGCCTCCACCACGGTCTGGCCGCGACTCGCCGCCAGGACCGGCCGGGTCGTGACCACCCGCCAGGTGCTCGTCCACGGCGTGGGGGAGTCGGCGGCCGCCGAGCTCGTCGAGCCGGGGCTGGTGCTCCCGGAGGGGGTGGGCATGTCCTACCTCGCCAGCGGCGGCCTGGTCCGGGTCCGCTTCACGACGACCGGCGATCCCGCCGTCCTCGACCCGCTGGTGGCGCACGCCGACGCGGCCCTGGGCGACGCCGTCTGGGGCCACGACTCCGACACCGTCGAGGGCGTGGTGCACGACCGGCTGTTCGGCGCGGGGCAGACCGTCGCCGTCGCCGAGTCGCTGACCGGGGGGGCGCTGTCGGCGGCGCTGTCCGCCCGGCCGGGTGCGTCGACGACGTTCCGCGGCGGGATGGTCGTCTACGCCACCGACCTCAAGTCCTCGCTCGCCGGCGTCCCCGGGCCGCTGCTCGACGCCTCCGGCGCGGTCGCCCCCGACACCGCGGCGGCCCTCGCCGAGGGTGCCCGTACCCGGCTCGGCGCGACCTGGGGCCTGGCCGTCACCGGCGTCGCGGGACCGGACGGGCAGGAGGGCAAGCCCGTCGGCACCGTCTTCCTCGCGGTGGCGGGACCGACGTGCGAGGTGCTCGAGGCCCGGCTGCCCGGCGACCGCGACCGGGTCCGCG
The DNA here is from genome assembly GCA_025464915.1 of Frankiales bacterium. Lineage (GTDB taxonomy): Bacteria > Actinomycetota > Actinomycetes > Mycobacteriales > SCTD01 > RYN-111. The sequence goes on from JAODNF010000244.1 coordinate 10,541, forward strand.
CCCTCACCGTCCAGTCCGCCCTCCACCTGCTCCGCCGCCACCTGATGAGCGGGAAGGTCTGACGGTTCTGGACGGTTGTGCTGTCAGAGAACAACAGGGGCCCCCGTGCTCACGTCGCAGGATGCGGGTAGCGTTGGGCACAGCAGCAAC
>JAODNF010000262.1 GCA_025464915.1 Frankiales bacterium
GGTTGTCCAGGACCGTAGGCCCGCCGTCCTCGCGCGAGATCAGGTGGTGGACGTCGCAGAACGCCGGGGGGCGGGTGCAGCCCTTCGCCACGCAGCACCGGTCCCGGGCGGACACGGCGCGGCGCTGGGCGAGGGTGATCTGGTCGTTGACCGAGACGAGGGAGCTGACCTGACCCTCGGCGTCCAGCAGGACGCGGGACAGCCGGGCGTCGCAGAGCATCGCCTCCATGCGGGCCCGCGTCTGCGGTCCGGTCCAGGCCCCGCGGGCGGGGTCGGCCTCACGGAGCCCCGCAGCCCAGGCGCACGTCATGACGTAGGAGACCTGGGCGCGCTGGCCACCGGCGGCGGGCAGCTCCATCCAGCGCAGCGCGCCGACGAAGACGTCCACCGCGGCATCGGCGCGGCGCTGGCCGGCGGTCCGCTCGTCCGCGTCGCCCTGACGGCGGGCGATGGGCTCCAGGACGGACAGGACGTACTCGCCGTCCTCCGCGGTGAAGGCGAACGACCCGCGGAACATCCCGTCGGGCGTCAGGCGGTGCTTCCAGTACCGCTTCTCGGCGGCGAGTGCCTGCTCGTCCTCGAGGTTCTCCTCCGCGTGGGCGGCGAGGATCGACCGGACCCACTGCTGGATGCTCTCGACGCTGCGCCGGCCGGCCCCCTCCACGAGCAGCGGCTGCATCTCGTCAAGCGAACGCGGGTCGAGCTTGCCCACGAGCGGCACGAGAGCACCCGCCTGCTCGAGGGAAAGCTCGCCGCTGATCGTGGCCTCGTCCACGACGGGCAGCGAGCGCAGGCCGCGAGCGCGCCGCAGCGCGTGCCCAGCGGCCTCGCCGGTGAGCTTCAGCCCGTCGCGCCACCAGTGGTGCACCTCGTCGGGGTCCAGCGCGTCGACCTCCCCGAGCAGCTGGGACGCCTTGGCGCGCAGCCGCTGAGCCGACTGCTCCGCGAGCATGGCCTGCGTGCGGAGCTCGTCGAGGGACGTGGGCACCTCAGCCGAGCAGACCGCCTCCACGGCCTGCACCAGCTGGGTCATCACGTCCATGCCAGACAGCCTGGCCGTGGGACAGTGCCTGCAACGGGGTCGAGCCCAGAATGTGGACGCCCGTCAGGCCAGTGGAAGCGACACCCGGAACGTCGCCCCGCCGCCGGGCGTCTCGTCGACCGCTACGGTCCCGCCGTGCGCCGCGACCAGTGCCGCGACGATCGACAGCCCCAACCCCGTACCCCCCGAGGTGCGGGTCCGCGACGAGTCCGTGCGGAAGAACCGCTCGAAGACGCGCGGCCGGTCCTCTTCGGAGATCCCGGGACCGGCGTCGCTCACCTCGACCACAGCGTGAAGAGGGTCCGTCGAGACCCGCACGACGACGGGCGTGCCCTCCGGGGTGTGCGTCAGCGCGTTGGTGACCAGGTTCCCGAGCACCTGGGTCAGCCGGCCGGGGTCCCCCGACACGACAGGAGGCGGACCGGCGGCCACGGCCTCGAGCGTCACGGACCGCGCAGGGTCGACGGCCGCGGCGTCGGCCACGGCGTCGGACGCCAGCTCCAGCAGGTCGACCGGAACGCGCTCGAGCGGGCGCTGCTGGTCGAGCCGGGCCAGCAGCAGCAGGTCCTCGACGAGCAGCCCCATCCGCGACGCCTCGCCCTCGATGCGCGACATCGCCCGGTCGACGTCCGCACCGGGTGGGAGGGCACCGGACCGGTAGAGCTCGGCGAACCCGCGGATCGACGTCAGGGGCGTGCGCAGCTCGTGGGAGGCGTCCCCGACGAACCGGCGCATCCGCTCTTCGGACGCGCGGGCGTCGGCCTCCGACGCAGCCTGCTCGGTGAACGCCGACTCGAGCCGGGCGACCATCGTGTTGAAGGACGCGGACAGCGAGCCCACCTCGGTGCGCGGGTCGGACTCCGGCACTCGCTGGGTCAGGTCGCCTTCCGCGATCGCCTCGGCGGCGGACTCGACGGCGACGAGCGGGCGCAGCGAGCGCTGGACGACCAGGAACCCCCCGAGTGCGAGGAGCAGCAGCACCCCGAGCCCGATGAAGGTCTCGAGCGAGCGCAGCCGTCCCACCGTGTGCTGCACCTCGTCGAGCGGCACCGACACGTAGAGCGTGCCGTCGGTGCCGTTGTAGGTCGCGGAGACCTCGATGACGCGCCACGTCGTGTCACCAGAGACCGCGTGGGCGGTGAACGGGGACAGCAGGCCGTGGCCGGAGGTGGGCAGCTTCGGAAGGGGCGTGTCCGAGGTCGTCGGGTTGCGCAGGAACGGCCCGCCGGTCGACGGCAGGTAGGCCACGTCCACGGTGCCGAACGCGTCCGGCCGTCCGGGTCGGGGCCGGCCTCCGCCGTACCCGCTGAGCAGGCCGCTGATGGATCCCTCGTCGTGCACCGAGCTCTGCAGCTGCTGGTCGACGCGGTCCACGAGGTAACCGCGCAGCGCCGTGGTCGCCGCGACCCCGCTGACGGCGAGCCCGAGCGTGGCCAGGAGCACCAGCGCTACGACCAGCTTGACCCGCAGCGGTGTACGGGTCCACACACCGGTCAAGAGCGCGGGATGCGCATCACGTAGCCGACGCCGCGCAGCGTGTGCAGCAGCCGGGGCTCGGTCGTGTCGACCTTGCGGCGCAGGTAGGAGACGTAGGACTCGACGACGTTGGCGTCGCCGCCGAAGTCGTAGTTCCAGACGTGGTCGAGGATCTGGGCCTTCGACAGCACCCGGCCGGTGTTCTGCATGAAGTAGCGCAGCAGCTTGAACTCCGTCGGGGAGAGCGCGACGATCTCGCCGTCCTTCCAGACCTCGTGGGTGTCCTCGTCGAGCTCGATGTCGGCGAACGACAGGTGCTTGGCGGCCTGGGGCGACACCGAGACGCGGCGCAGGACCGCGCGGATGCGGGCGACGACCTCCTCGAGGGAGAACGGCTTGGTGACGTAGTCGTCGCCGCCGAGGGTGAGGCCCTGGACCTTGTCCTCGGTGGCGTCCTTGGCGGTCAGGAACACGACGGGGGTTCGGAGGCCGTCCTGGCGCAGGCGGCGGACGACGCCGAAGCCGTCGAGCCCCGGCATCATGACGTCGAGGA
>JAODNF010000274.1 GCA_025464915.1 Frankiales bacterium
CGACCACTACTTCGGCGCCTACCCCAAGGGCCGCGGCTTCGACGACCACGGCGCCAAGGACCTCGGGGTCTTCGCCCAGCCGTTCCCGAACGGGTCGGCCGGTGCGCCGCACGACAAGCTGCTGCCCTTCCGGCTGACCAAGGCGCTGGGCGAGGAGTGCACGGAGGACCTCACGCACGACTGGGGGCCGCAGCACCAGTGCTGGAACAACGGGAAGATGGACTCCTTCGTCCGGGTCCACACCTCCGCCGCCCAGGAGGGGGACCGGGGCGCCATGACGATGGGCTACTACACGCGCGAGGAGCTGCCGTTCTACTGGGCGCTAGCCGACCACTTCACCCTCGGCGACCACTACTTCTCGAGCATCCTCGGCCCGACGCACCCCAACCGGCTGATGTCGCTGACGGGGACGATCGACCCGACGGGCGCGCACGGCGGGCCGGTGACCGACACCAACATCTCGCCCGGCGCGCTCTGGTCCACCGACTGGGTCACCGTGCAGGAGCTGCTCGAGGACAAGGGCGTGAGCTGGAAGGTCTACCACCCGACCAACACGAGCCTTGACGGGAAGTACGCCGACCTCGCGAAGTACCCGGTCTGGGCGGACGCGCTCTACAGCCCGACTGCCAACCCCGAGGTCCTCATCGCGACCGACCACGTGCTGCCGTACTTCAAGGCGTTCCAGTCGCCGGCCTCGCCGCTCTACCAGAAGGCGTTCCTGCCGACGTTCCCCAACGACTTCGTGGCTGATGTGAAGGCCGGCACGCTGCCCAGCGTCTCGTGGCTCATCCCGCCGCTCGGCTTCGACGACCACCCATCGGCCTCGCCGGACCACGGCCAGTACTACACGTCCCTCGTGCTGGACGCCCTGCTCGCGAACCCGCAGGTGTGGGCCAAGACGGCGCTGGTCCTCATGTACGACGAGAACGACGGCTGGTTCGACCACGTCCCGCCACCCGTGGCCCCGCCTGGGACCCCGGGAGAGTTCCTCACCGCCGTCACCCCCGCGACCACGAACCCGCAGCCCAACACCCTCGGCTTCACGGGCCCGCTCGGCCTCGGGGTGCGCGTCCCCATGATGGTTCTCTCCCCGTTCAGCAGGGGTGGCCACGTCGTGAGCGAGGTGTTCGACCACACCTCCCAGCTACGGCTGCTCGAGGAGAGGTTCGGCATCCACGTCCCCGCCATCTCGGCCTGGCGGCGCAAGACGGTCGGCGACCTGACGAGCGCCCTGTTCCGCAGCCGGCCGGACTTCGCGATGCCGGCCCTCCCGGTGGCGCCGATCGGGTCCTACGACGTCACCGGGCCGTGCAAGGAACCGGTGCAGTCGACGGAGTTCGGCGGCGCGACGCCGGTCCTGCCGCGGCAGCAGACGATGCCGACGCAGGACGGCCGGTTGCTGCCGGCGAGCCAGTTCTTCGACACGACGGTCGCACCGGCCAAGGCCCCCACCTCGACGAAGGCAACCCAGACGTCGACGACCAAGTCCTCCTACAACCGGCTCGCGGCGACGGGTGGACTGCCCGACGCGACGGCGGCGGTCGCTGTGCTCGCAGCCGCTGCGCTGGTGGCCAGGGAACTGCGGGGCGACCCGGTCGAGGATGACACGATGGGCTGATGGGCAAGGGATCGCGGCGCGGTGCGCGTGAGGCGCAGGCGCTGGCGGCCCTCCGGTCCGAGGACGAGCCGGCTCGCCGTCCCGTGGGCGTCGACCGGGTCGAGGACGGGTACGTCGTGCGCCACGTCGGCACGTCTCCGACCGCCTATCGCTGCCCGGGCTGCGACCACGAGTTTGCCGGCGTCCCGCACGTCGTGGCCTGGCCCGAAGGCGATCCCGACTCGCGCCGGCACTGGCACACGCCCTGCTGGACCGCCCGCACCCGTCGCAGGCGGCGCTAGCCGCCCGCGGCACGCTCGCCACCTCGGCAGATCTCAGGGGCCGCGTGGCGCTGTGTGAGAGTGGGCCGGTGAAGGTCCCCGAGCTGCTCCGACGGTTGCTGCTGCCTGGACTACCTCCGACCGTCCCCTTCCCGGGGGGCAAGCCCGGGTTCGACCGCGTCACGGCCTACGTCTACCGGCACTTCGCCGAGCCGCAGCGGGTGCTCGCGGCTCTGAAGGACCTCCCTGACGAGGCGTACGGCGGGCAGGACCGCGAGCGGATCACGGCTGCTCTCGTGCTGCTCGCTCAGGGGTCCTGGGAGGGCCTCGAGAAGGCGCTCGCCGTCGCCGCCACCGACTGGCGCGACCTGCTCGTGTGGAGCGGGCTCGGGAACCCGGACTGGCCCCAGCGCCTGGACGACGTGCTCGGCGCGAGATAGCGACATCCCGGGCGGCACGTTGTGACCATTCTCCGCAACCGGCGCCCGGAGGAGCATGAGGCACTCATCGACCTACGGAGCGCACTCATGGCGCACTACCTCATCGAAGTCGGCTACACCGCGCAGGCGTGGAGCAGCCAGATCGACGACCAGCCCAACGTCGTCGACCGGATCACGCCAGCGGTCAAGGCGGCCAAGGGCAAGATCGAGTCGATCTACTACTGCTTCGGTGAACGGGACCTCGTCGGCATCATGGACTTCCCGTCGCCGGAGGACGCCGCGTCCTTCGGGCTCGCCGTGACCAGCGGTGGGGCGCTTCGCTCCTTCAAGACCACGCCCCTGCTGACGGTCGCCCAAGGCATCGACTCCATGAAGCGAGCAGCGGAGGTCAAGGCGAGGTACACGCCGCCGGTGACGGTGAACCTCGTCGAGCAGAAGGCGCCCGCGAAGGCGCGCTAGCACCTGGTCCTAGCCTTGGCGGGTGCCGCAGATCCTCGCCAACACCGTGCTGCCGGCTGACCGTCGGCCCGTGACGCTGGAGACGGCGGACGGGCTGGCGCTCGTCGGGGAGCTCGCGCTGCCGCTCAGCGGCCAGCCGGTCGCGACGATCATCTGCCTGCACCCGCTGCCGACGCAGGGCGGGATGATGGACAGCCACATCCTGAAGAAGCTGGCGTTTCGGCTGCCCGCCCTCGCGGACATCGCGGTCCTGCGGTTCAACACCCGCGGCACGAGGAGCGACCAGGGGACGAGCCAGGGCAGCTTCGACAACGCGGTGGGGGAGCAGTACGACGTCGCGGCCGCCCTCGACCTCGTGGAGTCGCTCGACCTGCCGCGCATCTGGATCGTGGGCTGGAGCTTCGGAACCGACCTGACGCTGATGTACGGCGCCGACCCCGGCGTCGAGGGCGCGATCCTGCTGAGCCCGCCGCTGCGGTTCAGCGGGCCGGAGCACCTCGCCGGCTGGGCGGCGTCGGGCAAGAAGCTGACGGCGCTGGTGCCGGAGCTCGACGACTACCTGCGACCCGACGCCGCGAAGGAGCGCTTCAGCGCCGTGCCGCAGGCGGAGGTCGTCGGCGTACCCGGTGCGAAGCACCTCTGGGTCGGCATGGCCGACGAGGTGCTCGACGAGATCGTGAAGCGCGTCAACCCGTCGGCCTACCCACTGCCCACGGAGTACGAGAGGCCGTCCTGACGGCGTCCCTTACAGCCGCAGGGGCGAGCTACTGCGTCGGTGGGCTGAGCGGCTGGACGGCGGCGG
>JAODNF010000307.1 GCA_025464915.1 Frankiales bacterium
ACGCCGCCGGCGCGCTCAACTCCCGCTGGGCCAGCCTCGTCGCGGTCCTCATCGCGGTCCTGTGGACGACCCCGACCGTCGGCCTCCTCGTCACGTCGTTCCGCTCGCAGCAGGACATCAACAAGAACGGCTGGTGGAACGCCCTCGCGAACCCCGGTGCGTTCACCCTCGACAACTACCGCCAGGCCCTCAGCTCGGGCGGCCTCGGCACCAACTTCATCAACTCGGCCATCATCACGATCCCCGCGGTCCTGATCCCGATCTCGTTGGCTGCGCTGGCCGCCTACGCGTTCGCGTGGATCGACTTCAAGGGCCGCAACCTGCTGTTCGTCTCCGTCTTCGCGCTGCAGATCGTGCCGATCCAGGTGACGCTGATCCCGCTGCTGTCGCTGTACGTGAAGCTGCACCTCAACGGCACCTTCTGGACCATCTGGCTCTCCCACACGATGTTCGGGCTTCCCCTCGCCATCTTCCTGCTGCACAACTTCATGAAGGAGATCCCGCGCGAGCTCATCGAAGCCGCCCGCATGGACGGCGCCGGGCACATCCAGATCTTCTTCCGGGTGCTCATGCCGCTGCTCAAGCCTGCGCTGGCGGCGTTCGGCATCTTCCAGTTCCTGTGGGTCTGGAACGACCTGCTGGTGGCCCTGACGTTCGCCGGTGGCACCCCCGAGCTGGCGCCTCTCACGGTGTCGCTGGCCAACCTGTCCGGCACCCAGGGCACGGCATGGCAGCTGCTGTCGGCCGGCGCGTTCATCTCGATCGCGATCCCCGTGGTGGTCTTCCTCTCGCTGCAGCGCTTCTTCGTGCGCGGCCTGCTCGCCGGCGGCCTCAAGGGCTGAGCGGGACACCTGCCGCGGCCAGGCTGACGCGGGCCACGGCCCGCGCGGCCGGGATCTCGGGAGGGAGCACGTGCCACGCGTCGAGGTCCGCCACCGCCCGCTGCACCTGGTCCAGGCGCAGGTCGAGGTAGGCAAGGTAGTCCCGCCGTGCGGACCGCACCGGGCCGTGCCACGCGTGCACCGCCAGGCAGCGGGCCTGGTCGCGCTGCAGCGGCGGCAGTCCCCGCAGGATCGTCTCCTGCACGATCCCCCGCAGGCTCTTGCGCACCGCCGGGTCGATGTCCGGGCGGTCGACCGCCGAGGCGATGTAGGTCTCCAGCCCTGCTGTCCGGAAGGACACGTCGTCGAGGTCGGACTCGGCCGCCACCACGCACGCCCGCAGGACGGTGCGCTCGTGGCGCCGCACCAGGCGGTCCCCGGTGTACGCCGCCACCAGCAGCACCACTACCGCAGCAATCACGCGCGGGACCCATCGACGCGGCTCACGGCCGCCGCTGAGCTCCTCCGCAGTCACCTCGGCCTGGCGAGGAAGGCCTGGTACCAGCGGAACGAGCCCTTCGGGACGCGGCGCAGGGTGCCCGGCTCCACCGACACCAGCCCGAAGCGCTGCGTGTAGCCCTGCGCCCACTCGAAGTTGTCCAGCAAGGACCAGGCGAAGTAGTCGAGCACCTCGACGCCGCTGGCCTGCAGCGCCTCCAGGTGCCCCTGCAGGTAAGTGATCCGGTCGGCGTCGTCCTCGAACGCACCTCCGTTCTCGGTGACCCGCAGCGGGACGCCGGGCGCCCGCTGCGCAGTGGCCTGCAGCACGTCCACGAGCCCCCGCGGGTCGACCTCCCAGCCCATCGTCGTGAAGGGCGGCCGAGGCGCGAACGAGAACGGCTGCGCTCCGGGGAACGCGTCGACGTCCTGACCGACGGCCCCCGTCGCCGCCGCAGGGGGCCCGATCCGGAACGGCGTGTAGTAGTTGATGCCGAGCCAGGCCGCTGACCCGCGGACGACGTCGAGATCGCCGTCCCGCAGCGCGCGAGGAAGGCCGAGGACGTCGGGGTAGCGGCCGTCGACCAGGGCGTCGAGCCAGAGCCGGTTCTGCCAGGCGTCCACGAGGTCGGCGGCCTGCGGGTCCCCATCGGGCTCCCGGTGCACGGTGGTCAGGTTGAGCACGATGCCCACGTCATGATCCGGCAGGGCCCGAGCGGCCAGGGCGTGGCCGAGGAGCAGGTGGTGCGCAGCGTCGTACGCGCGCGCGGGGTCGCGCTCTCCCGGTGCGAAGACGCCGGCCGCGTGGCCGAGCAGCGCCGTGCACCACGGCTCGTTCATGGTCGCCCAGGTCCCGACCCGGTCACCCAGCCGGGCAACCACGGCGGTCGCGTAGTCGCGGAACCGCATGGCGGTGTCCCTCGCGGGCCAGCCGCCCCCCTCCTCGAGCGGCAGCGGCAGGTCCCAGTGGTACAGAGTGGGGAACGGGCAGATCCCCTTGTCCAGAAGGGCATCCACTACCCGGTCGTAGTACGCCAGCCCCGGTTCGTTCAGCGGGCCGGCGCCCGCGGGTTGCACCCTGGGCCACGCGATCGAGAACCGGTAGGAGCCCACCCCGAGCTCCACGAGCAGGGCGAGATCCTCGGCGAAGCGGTGGTAGGAGTCGCAGGCGACCCGGGCGTCACTGCCGTCCTTGATGGCACCGGGTCGCGTGCAGAACTCGTCCCACGTCGAGGGCCCGCGCCCGTCGGCGTCGTGACCGCCCTCGACCTGGAAGGCCGACGTCGCCACCCCGAAGCGCGTCACGGCAGCACCACCTCCGGCAGCAGGGCCCACTCATCAGGCTTGTGCGCGAGCACGCTCCGAACGTAGTCCTCGGCGGCCGGGAGCAGGCCCACATCGCAGCCCGCCGACTCGGACAGGAACCAGCGGTGCTCGAGCACCTCGTGGAACACCTCGGCCGGCTCGAGCTTGCCGCGCAGCTCCCGCGGGACGACGCTCACCACCGGCCGGAAGACCTCGGTCAGCCAGTCATGGGCCACCAGCTCCTCGGACTCCACGTTCTGGCCGGTCGCCGCCCGGTAGGAGTCCAGGTCGTTCAGCAGCCGCCGCGCCTGGTTCTCCTCCACGTCCAGACCCGTGAGCCGCATCATGCGTCGGGCGTGGTGCCCGGCATCGACGACCTTGGGGGTCACCCGGACGTGGACGTCGTCATCGGCGCGCACGACGTCCACCTCCGCCACGTCGAACCCGAGTTCGTTCAGCGCCCGGATCCGTTGGTCCACCTCGTGCCGCTCACCGAGCCGCACGGTCTGCGGTCGTGTGACCGCTGCCCACAGCCCGTCGTACCGCGCCTGCAGCTGGTTCCCGGTGGACAGCGGGTCCAGGTCGGGGTCGAGCAGCTCGCCGGCCTCGAGGTCCATCAGCTCCCCGATGATGTTCGTGCGGGCCATGGAGACGTCGTAGCTGCGCTGACCGTCCGACAGGCGCTCGTGCCGCTCGGTCGTCTCGGCGTCCACCAGGTAGGCGCTGAAGGCGCCGGCGTCCCGCCGGAACAGCGTGTTCGACAGCGAGCAGTCACCCCAGTAGAAGCCGGCCAGGTGCAGGCGGACGAGCAGCACCGCGAGCGCGTCGAGCAACCGGACGGCCGTCGTGGGGCGGAGCCGCTGGCTCATCAGCGCGCGGTACGGCAGGGAGAACGCCAGGTGCTGCGTCACGAGCGCCGTCTCGAGCTGGGCGCCGTCGGCACCGACCCGGCCCTCGACGATCCCCACCGGGTGCACGGAGGGCAGGCCGGACCGCAGGAGCTCCCGCAGCACGGCGTACTCCCTGTCCGCGGACCAGGCACCGAGCTCCTTCACGGCGTACACGGCCCCGCCGGACCGGACGAACCGGACCACGTGCCGCGAGACACCTCTCGGTAGACCGACGAGGTGCGAGGACGGCCAGCTCTCGAGGGGCACGTCCCATGGCAGGTCGAGGAGGTCCGCGTGGGACGGCTCTCCTCGCAGGCGAAGGGGCACACCGTCAGGATGCCCCTCCTGCGGGGCGCCGCACAGCGTCAGGCCAGGGCGATGAGATCCGCCAGGGCGTCCGACCACTGGTCCTCGACGCCGTCCGGCAGCAGCAGCACCTTCTCGGGCTCCAACGCCTTCACCGCGCCCTCGTCGTGGGTCACGAGGACGACGGCACCGGTGTAGCCCGCGAGCGCGTTGAGCACCTCCTCGCGCGAGGCCGGGTCGAGGTTGTTCGTCGGCTCGTCCAGCAGCAGGACGTTGGCGCCGCTGACGACCAGCGTCGCCAGGGCGAGCCGGGTCTTCTCGCCGCCGCTCAGGGTGCCGGCCGCCTGGTGCACGACGTCGCCCGAGAACAGGAACGAGCCGAGCACGCGACGGGCCTCCGGCTCGGGCAGCTCGGGGCAGGAGGAGCGCATGTTCTCGAGCACCGTGCGGTCGGTGTCGAGCGTGTCGTGCTCCTGGGCGTAGTAGCCGAGGCGCAGGCCGTGTCCCGGCAGCACCTCGCCGGTGTCGGGCGTCTCGACCCCGGACAGCACGCGCAGCAGCGTCGTCTTGCCCGCGCCGTTGAGGCCCAGCACGACGACCCGTGCGCCTCGGTCGATGGCGAGGTCGACGTCGGTGAAGATCTCCAGGCTGCCGTACGACTTCGACAGCTCGCGCGCGGTCAGCGGCGTCTTGCCGCAGGGAGCGGGCTCGGGGAAGCGCAGCTTCGCGACCTTGTCGGAGGCGCGTACGTCCTCGAGTCCCGACAGCATGCGC
>JAODNF010000315.1 GCA_025464915.1 Frankiales bacterium
GACGGCTCTCGCGACGACGAGCAACGACAGCACCAGCGCCGACATCGACTGCGTGGCCATCAGCAGCTTGGTGCGGCTGAGCAGCGGCATGGTGTCGGTCGGGCTGAACGCCGAGGAGTTGGTCACCGAGACGTAGAGGTAGTCCACGAGCACCGGCACCCAGTCGGTCTTCGCGCTGCTTCCTGCGGCCACCTCGTCGATGGCGTCGTGGTCCTCGTCCTGCGGGAAGCGGAAGTCAGCGCGCGGCAGCTCCTCGCGCGCCCGCTGGGTGCGGGCGACGGGTCCACCACGGTAGAGCTCCCAGTAGACGAGCCCGAAGGCGATCACGTTCGTCAGCCACACCTGCAGGGCTGCTGTCAGCAGCTCCTTGCCGTCGGAGGCCTTCCCGTCCAGCAGGGCGTCGACCAGCATCGCGAGCACCACCGTGTTGGTGGACGCGATGAGGAGCACCAGCACGAGCGACACGCTGCGCGTCCCCCGAGTCTCCCGGGTCAGCCGGACGGGGTTGGTCGCGACGAGCGGGACGAGGAGCAGCACCTCGAGCGCTGGGAGCAGCAGGCGAGGACCGAGCACGAGTCGGTTCGGCAGCACCGCTTGCAGCGTCACCGCCACCAGCACGGCGAGAACGGCGGGGAAGCGGACCTCTCCGCGACGGGCCGTACCCTGCTTCGCTTGCGACACGAAGATCGTTTGCCCCCTTGTGCCGACAGGCAACCTTCTGGGCCGCTCGTCGAGCCCCGGTGGGTGCAGGGGTGACCCGATCAGGCCCTTGCGAGCCAGGGGATCCAGGCTCGGGGGCCTACGTCACGTCGCTGCCGCCCTGGAGCTCAGCCCAGCGGCAGGATGACGTCGGTGTGGAAGCGCTCGAGGCCCTCGAGCTTCTGCGCGAGGGTGCACTCGGTGCCGAAGTAGTAGGCCCACGGCATCGTCCAGACGTCCGTGACGCCGGCTGCCTCAGCCGCCGCGAAGCCGTCCGGGGTGAAGGCGTCGGTGAGAGCGGTGATGACCCGGAACTCGCCGTCGGCCCCGATCTCGTCGCGGATCTCCGCGAGACGGGCGGCGTGCTGCCCGGCCTCCTCGATCGTGTAGAGGTCGCCGACCCAGCCCTGGTGGCGGGCAGCGCGGCGGAAGGCGATCTCGCTCAGGCCCCCGATGTAGACGGGGATCGGCTCGGTCGGTGACGGCTCCATGATGAGCTTCGGGGCGTCGTAGTACTTCCCGTGGAACTCGGTCCAGCCGGGGGTCCAGAGCGCCTTCATCAGCTCGAGCGCCTCGTCCGTGCGCTTGCCGCGTGTCGAGAAGTCCTGCTCCATGAGGGCGAACTCCTCGCGGCACCAGCCGATGCCCACGCCGAGGGCCACCCGGTTGTTCGACAGCACCGCCGCCGTACCCACCGACTTCGCGACCTGGAAGGGGTTGCGGGTGCTGGGGACGTAGACGGAGGTGAAGAACCGCAGGCGCTCGGTGATGGTGCTCAGGGCTCCGATGAGGACCCACGGGTCGGGCCACTCGGCGTCGAAGGACCAGCGGCGGGCCCCGTCGGGCGTGTAGGGGTACGGCGTCTCGAGTCGCTCGAGGTCCATGACGTGGTCGGGCATCGTCAAGGCGTCGTAGCCGAGCTCGTCGGCCCGCCGCGCGATGGCGACGAGCTGGTCGGCGGGAAGGAAGGCGGTGCTGATGGCGAAGCGCACGAGAGGAACAGTAGAACCTGTTCTACGCCCTTACGATGCAGGTCATGGGACTCCTCACGCCGGTGGCGGTGCAGATCGGTGCGATCAGCTGGATGCCGAAGCTGCTGCCCCAGATCGTCTTCGTGGACAAGCTCATCCAGAGCGGGACCCGCGGCAGGCTGACGATCCTGGACGTGGCCGGCCTGCCGAACCTGATGCTGACCGTGGTCGGTCGCAAGAGCGGCCTCCCGCGCAGCAACCCGCTGCTCTGCGTTCCCTACACCGGGGCCTCGATCCTCATCGCCGGCTCCTACTTCGGCGGACCGAAGGAGCCGATGTGGGTCAAGAACGTCGAGGCCAACCCTGAGGTCACCGTCCGCTTCAAGGGCAAGACGTCACAGATGACGGCGCGCCTGCTCGTGGAGCAGGACCGTGCGGACGCCTGGCAGGCGATGCTCAAGACCTGGCCGAACTTCGCGAAGTACGAGGAGCGGACCGACCGTCACATCAAGGTCTTCCAGCTCCTGCCTCAAGGCGCCGGATCCGTGGGCGCGTAGGTCCGGGTCTTTCCGCAGAACGTGACCTTCAGCGGCACCGTCGTGCGGACCTGCAGCACGGCTGAGCAGGTCACGCGCGCGCGGGCAGCATCCACTGTCACCGCCGTGACACCGGTGCTGGTGATCTCGAGGACGTTCCTACGGGCGACCGTCCCGGGAGCTCCCCAGGTGCGGGTCTCGGAGGCGTAGGCGAGCACCGGGATCTCCCCGCCGATGAGGGCGCCGGCCCCGGGTGTCACGTCGTTGACCTTGCCGTCGGAGCGACCGAACGCGTCCGAGAGCGCGTCGATCATGCCCCGGCCCTTGAGCCCGGACAGCCAGTAGACGTGGTCTGCGACGGCCGTCGCGGCCCGGCTGTCCTCGGTCGGGTCGACCACGTAGGTGACGTGGAAGGGGTTGCGGTCCACGCTGTCCTGGCCGAGCCAGGCAGCACCCGGGGCGTACTGGTCGTTCGCTGCCAGCGTCAGGTGGTCGGCCGTCGGGTGCACGTGCTCCTCGAACCGCACGCCGGCGGCCGTCAGGGCGTCGATGGTCTCGCGAGTGGTGTTGATGTTCACGAGCTCGTCGGCGCCGGAGTTCCACGACAGCAGCGGGGTGTTGCGCAGGCTGACGAGCTGGTCGTCGACCGAGCCGGGGGCGCCGACGACCGAGAAGCCGCGGCTGAACAGGTCGGGCCAACGGGCCAGCATCCGGAAGGTGCCGAAGCCACCCATCGAGTAGCCGCTGACCGTCGACCACGACGGGTCGAGCCGGTAGTGCCGTGCGACGTCTGCCCACGCCTCGAAGGTGTCCGCCTCGGCGATGCCGGCGTAGAAGCCGTCCGGTCCGCGGCCGGCCGGCGTGAGGACGATCGAACCGGTGCCCCGGTCGCCCAGCTGGGACTGGTTGTGGCTGGCGGCGTACTGGTTGTAGTTGGCCGAGAGGGAGTGCAGCAGGAGCGTCATGCCATAGCCACGGGACGCGACATGCCTTGGTACGTAGAGGGCGTACGGCTGCAGCTGGCCGACGAGCGAGCCCTTGCACGCCGCCCCGGCGGCGAACGACGAGGCCAGGTCGAAGCAGATGCGGCTGGGATCGAGCCCCTGGCCGAAGGAGTAGTGGCTGGCGAAGAGCCGGTCGATCGCGCCCGTCCTCGGCACGCCGCTGTCGTCGTGCGCCTTGCGCGCGAGCTTGCCGAAGTCGACCACCGAGGCGAACTTCGTGACGTCGCCCTCGCTCAGCTGCAGGGACTGCTGGCGGTCCCTCCAGAACGCCGTGGTCGCGGCGGCGCCGACGGCGGTGTCGGCCATCGTGGCGCCGGCGATGGTGGGCTGCGGCTCGCTCGTGCGCGGGCCGACGTTGACGATCGCGGTGCCCGGTCCGCCACCAGGGGTCGTCGCGGTCGCCGCTCCCGGTCCCGGCGCGAGGTAGCTGCCCTTGTCGGGCGACCAGAGCCCGACGCCGACCGTCGTGCGGACCTTGCCGGCGCCCGGGTTCCAGACCTTGTGCGGCACCTCGATCTCGACCTGGCGGCGGAGCTTGTCGACGTGCACGGTCGCCGTGCCCGTCCGGGCTCCGGTCACCACGGCGGTGCTGCCGTGCCAGGTGACGAACAGCTGCGACGGGCTCGTCACACCGGCGCCGAACGGCCAGCTCGTCGACGGTCCGTCCCCGAGGGCGATCGTCGCTGCCGTCCCCGCAGGGTCGATCAGCGTGTTGAGGGTGATCCGGAACGCCGTCGCGTCCTTCAGCGGCTTCACCCGGAGCTCGACGAGGTCGGCGCCGTTGTTGGCGAACCTCTTGTCGGTCGGGTAGGTGTAGCTGCCGCCGGCCGGGGAGTAGAGGTGGCTCGAGACGCCGTAGGGGCTGTTGGGGTCGGGCGTACCCGTCGCGCCGTGGTCGTCGTAGAGGTAGTCCTGGTAGAGCCACTCGCCGTCCCGGTACGACGTCGCGCCGCTGACCAGGATCGGGGCTGCCTGCCACGGCCCGGTGTTCTCGAGCTGGGGTGCGCGCGGCGCGGACGCGTAGAGGATGTCCGGCCCGGGGCGGTGCCCGCTCGTCACCGTGGGCAGCCCCGACGGGCGCGTAGGTGTCTGGCCGTGCGCGGGCACGGCGAGAAGGGGCAGGAGAAGCACGGGGGCCAGTCGCTTCAGCACCCGGACGTGTTCGCCGTCACGCGCCTGTTTCCTGCCTGTGCCAGTCGTGCAGGACCGCCTCGTGGTCGAGGTGGCCGGGTGGCTCGAGCTGGAAGGTCGAGTGCTCGACGTCGAAGTGCCCGGCAAGGCACTCGCAGAGCCGGTCCAGGACGGCCGGCGCGGTGCCCTCGGCCCAGAGCTCGTCGGCGACCACGACGTGCGCCGACAGGACCGCGTTCCCGCTGGTGATGGTCCAGGCGTGCAGGTCGTGGCAGCCGACGACACCGGGGGTCTCGAGGATGTGGGCGCGGACCTCGGCGAGGTCGACGGAGTCCGGGGTCGCCTCGAGAAGGACGTCGACCGCGGCCCTCAGCATGCGGAGCGTGCGCGGCACGATCAGGGCGCCGATGAGGATCGAGGCGATCGGGTCGGCGCGGTCGAAGCCGGTCGTGGACACGACGGCGGCGGCGACGAGGACACCGAACGCGCCGAGCAGGTCGGCGAGGACCTCCAGGTAGGCCCCGCGGACGGCGAGGGAGTCGCCCTGGCCGCGACGCAGCAGCAGCAGGCTGAGGGCGTTCCCGAGCACCGCGGCGGCGCCGAACAGGGCCATGACCCCCGGCTCGGGCTCGCCGGGGGTGACGAGTCGTCGCACCGCCTCGGCGAGGACCAGGACGCCTAGCACCAGCAGCACGACGGCGTTGAGGACGGCCGCCAGGATCTCGAGCCGCTGCAGGCCGAACGTGCGCACGAGGGTCGGGGGCCGCGTCGCGAGGACGA
>JAODNF010000318.1 GCA_025464915.1 Frankiales bacterium
GGCGTACGCCCCGGAAGTCGGCTCGTCGCCGTAACGGTTGACGAACGGCTCGCGCCCCACCGCGCCGGTCCACTCCACCAGCTCGGGCGGAATCTCGTCGAGGAAGCGCGACGGCGGATTCCAGGACGGCGCCCCCCACGCGCTACGGCTCAGGGCCCGTGAGAGGTAGAGCCGCTCGCGGGCCCGGGTGATGCCGACGTAGGCGAGGCGCCGCTCCTCCTGCAGCTCGACCGGGTCGCCGAGCGTGCGCAGGTGCGGGAAGACGCCGTCCTCGAGGCCGGTGAGGAAGACGACGGGGTACTCCAGGCCCTTGGCCGCGTGCAGCGTCATGAGCGTGACGACGCCGCCGGTGCCGTCCGCGTCCGGGATCTGGTCGGCGTCGGCGACCAGCGACACCTGCTCGAGGAACTCCGCGGTGCCGCCGTCGGGCACCCGCTCGTTGAACTCACGGGCCACGCCGACCAGCTCGGAGAGGTTCTCGACCCGGCTCTCGTCCTGCGGGTCGACGCTGGCGGCCAGCTCGGCGAGGTAGCCGGTGCGGTCCAGGACCGCCTCGAGCACCTCCGCCGGCGGCATCTGCCCCTCGAGGGCGAGCTGGCGCAGCTCGTCCATGAGGTCGCTGAAGTCCGCGATCGCCTTGCCGGAGCGGGTCGCGAGGTCGGTCACCTCGGAGCAGCGGCGCACCGCCTCGGAGAAGCCGATCCGCTCACGCTCGGCGAAGCGCGTCAGGCACTCCTCGGCCCGGTCGCCGATGCCGCGCCGGGGGGTGTTGAGGACGCGGCGCAGGCTGACCACGTCAGCCGGGTTCGCGAGCACCCGCAGGTAGGCGAGGGCGTCGCGGACCTCCTTGCGCTCGTAGAACCGCACGCCGCCGACGACCCGGTAGGGCAGCCCGACCCGGATGAACACCTCCTCGAAGACCCGTGACTGGGCGTTGGTCCGGTAGAACACCGCGACCTGGGAGGGCTGGACGTCCCCGCTGTCGACGAGCGTGTCGACCTCCTCGGCGACGAACGCCGCCTCGTCGTGCTCGTTGTCCGCGACGTACCCGACGATCTGCTAACCGTCGCCCGCTTCGGTCCAGAGCCGATTCTCCTTGGGGCCCTCGTTCTTCGCGATCACGGCGTTGGCGGCGGACAGGATGCGCTGGGTGGAGCGGTAGTTCTGCTCGAGCAGCACGACGCGCGCGTCGGGGTAGTCGAGCTCGAAGTCCATGATGTTGCGGATGTCGGCGCCTCGGAAGGCGTAGATCGACTGGTCGGCGTCACCGACGACGCAGAGCTCGGCTGCGGGCAGCTCAGCGACCGGCTGGGTCAGCTCCTTCACCAGCATGTACTGCGCGTGGTTGGTGTCCTGGTACTCGTCGACCAGGACGTGCCGGAACCGCCGCCGGTAGTGCTCCGCCGTGTCGGGGAAGGCCTGCAGCATGTTGACCGTCGTCATGATGAGGTCGTCGAAGTCCATCGCGTTGGCCTCGCGAAGGCGCTGCTGGTAGAGCTTGTAGACCTCGGCCCGGGTGGTCTCGTGGTGGTTCGTCGCCTTCGCGGCAGCGTCCTCCCAGTCGATCAGCTCGTTCTTCAGATCGCTGATCTGATGGGACATCTGGCGGGCCGGGAACCTCTTCGGGTCCAGGTCCAGGTCGCGGCAGACCAGCGTCATGAGCCGCTGGCTGTCGGCCGAGTCGTAGATCGAGAACGTGCTCGTGAACCCGAGCTTCTTGGACTCTGCCCGCAGGATCCGGACGCAGGCGGAGTGGAAGGTGCTGACCCACATCGCGTTGCTGCGACGGCCGACGAGAGCGGCGACGCGCTCCTTCATCTCGCCCGCGGCCTTGTTGGTGAACGTGATCGCGAGGACCTCGCCGGGCTGCACCTCGCGGGCGGCCAGCAGGTAGGCGATGCGGGTCGTGAGGACCTTGGTCTTGCCCGAGCCGGCGCCGGCGACGATCAGCGGCGGGCTGCCCTCGTGCACGACCGCCTGCCGCTGCTGGGGGTTGAGCCCCTCGAGCAGCCGCTCCGCCCGCGGGCTGAGCACTGGGGTCTCGAACGGGAGCGCAGTCATCGCCTCCATTCTAGGAGCGGGTCCGACGTTCGTCCCGCCGCCTGTGCATGCAGCAGCTGGGGCCTCTCACTACGTTCTGACCTGTGTGCCGACCGCCGTCGCCCCGCCTGTGACCGACTTCGCGCAGTTCGCGGCGTCCAGCAGCCTCGGCCTCACCCGGTTCGCCTACCTGCTGTGCGGTGACCACGCTCTGGCGGAGGACCTGGTCCAGGAGGCCTTCGTGCAGCTCTACCGCCGGTTCGGCGACGACCTGACCGTCGCGGCGCCGGTCGCCTATGCGCGCCGGGCCGTCGTCAACACCCACATCTCGCGGCGTCGCCTGCGGGCCAGCACCGAGCGGGTCACCGACCAGCTCCCCGAGCGACCCGTCCACGACACCGACGGCGCCGAGCGCGACGCGATGTGGCGAGCCCTGCGCACCCTCCCCGACCGGCAGCGCGCGGTCCTGGTCCTCCGCTACTACTCCGACCTGTCGGACGACGACATCGCCGACGCCCTCGGGTGCCGCCCCGGCACGGTGCGCAGCCTCGCGGCGCGCGCCTTCGCGGCGCTGCGCGACCACCCCGCCCTGCAGGAAGGCCACCGGTGAACGAGGACCTGGAAGGGCTGCTCCGGCGGACCCTGCAGGAGCAGGCCGGGACCGTGATGAGCGGCGCGATCCTGGCCCAGCCGTCCGGAGTGACCCCGGTGCGCCGGCGCCGGACCTGGATCGTCCCGGCCGCTGCGGCGGCTGCTGTCGCGATCGGGGTGACGGTCGGGACCACGGCGCTCGTGGGCAAGCCCGAAGGCGGTGCGATCGGTGCCGGCGGCGAGGTGTGCCCGGCCCGGCCCTCGGTGGCCTTCGAGAGGGCCTACGTCAAGCACCCGACGCTCCTCGGCCACCTCAGTGCCATCCCGTCCCTGCTCGGGGCCACCCTTGGCCGGGACCGCGTCATCGTGACGGCTGACGCGCCGTCGCGGGTCTACCGGGTGAGCGACGCGGGCCGTTCCTCGTTGCTCACGACCGCGCCCCCAGGTGAGGAGGTCGTGCAGGTCGAGGCCTCCGGGCGCTGGGTCGTCACGGTCACCGCCCGGCCCCGCTTCGACGCGATCGGCAACCGGGCATCGACGGCGCTCACGGTCATCGACACGGCTTCGGGTAAGCGCACGGTGCTCGCCAGCAGCAGCGTCACGGACGCGACCTACGCGGAGGTCCTGCAGCCCCGCTTCGACTCCCTCGTCGTGACGCACGGGAGCGCCTACTGGCTCACCCGCAGCCGCAGCGACTCGCTCATCGCCGAGGCCCACCGGTATGAGCTGGCCACCGGGAGGACGACCTCCCTCGGGGCGATGGGCGGTTACCGAGGGGCGGGACAGGACATCGCGCAGGTCCGGCCGGTGCTGGTGAAGACCGACTCCGCTGTCTCCTTCGGCGTGGGCACCACGCCCATCCGGACCCTCATCCGCTTCGCGCCGCAGAAGCTGCCCCCGGTCGTGGCGAAGGCGTTCCACCGCACCTACCCCAGCCAGACGGTGAGCACCGACGGCCGGGTATACGCCTGGACGTCCGGCAAGGAGCTCCTGTACTGGAAGCCAGGGCTGTCGCAGCCGCAGCGCTTCCGCACTCCGGTCGCCGCCGTCGTCGAAGACGTCAACGGGCCGTTCGTCGCCCTCACGGTCGTCGGCGAGGGCACCCGCCGGCAGCTGCTCGACACCCGCAGCGGTGCGGCGCTGGACCTCTCCGACGCCTCGGTCGGATTCGCCCGCGCCTACGACGGCGCTCGCAACGGCGCCCAGCGGCTCGACACCCAGCCTCATGGCCGCGTCACGACGCTCTACCGAGTGGTCGCCTCCGACCTGCCCCCACTGCGGTGCTGACCCGTTGGCGCGGGGTGCTGTGGGGAGCCCCGGTCGTCGCCGCGGCCGTGGCCAGTGCGGTGCTCCTGACCCGTCCTGCGGGCGCGACCTCCGGCTGCGCGGCGAAGCCGTCGGCAGCGTGGGAGAGGGCCTACACGTCCCATCCCGTCTCGCTGGGGGCGCTGCGGCCGACCCTGCGGATCGGGCCCAAGCTCGGCGACGGCTGGGTCGTCGTGGTGGGCAGGCGGGTCCACCGGCTCGCCCCCGACGGGACCAGCCGGGTCGTCGTCACGGTGCCCGCGGGTGAGCAGGTCACGCACCTCGGGACCTCGGGCTCCTGGCTGGCGCTGCTGTACGAACCGGCGGGCGGCAGCACGACGGCACGCAGGGAGGTGGTCGTGGTCGACACCGCGACCGGCCGGAGCACGACGCTCGAGTCGCTGCCCGCCTCGAACCCCGGTCTCGACACGCTGATCGTGACCCACGGCAGCGCCTTCTGGGTGACCCGGGAGTCCCCGGACCGCCGGCGGGCCGTCGGGCACCGGTACGACTTCGCCACCGGCACACGGTCGCTCATCGGTGCGCAGCTCGCGCCGCTGCCTCAACCGGCCCTCGGGAGACCCAAGCTCCTCGGCGACGACCAGGCCCTCGTGTGGTTCCGCAACGTTCGGCCCGTCAACATCCCGCTGCGGTTCCCGCTGCCGGCACCGGTCCAGAAGGACGCCGCCCTGCTCACCGGCCCGGTCGTGTCCGACGGGACCGCCTACGCCTACAGCTACCTGGGGCTGACGACCTACTGGCGGCCGGGGATGGCTGCCCCGCAGCGGTTCTACACCGCGGGCGGGGTCGAGGCGGTGAACGGCCCACTGGTCGCCCTGCACGCGAGGTACCAGTCCGGCCCGCAACCGCTGGTCCTGGACGCCCGCACCGGCGCGGTCCTGCACGTCCGGGCCGGCTTCACCGCCTACGGCGGGGTCGTGCAGTCGACGAGCCGGCCCGGAACGATCTACCGCGTCGAGGCGGCAGACCTGCCGGAGCTGCGCTGCTGACCTCGTTGTACAGCTAGTCCCTCGGGGGCTGCTCCGCCAGGAACCGCTCCAGCTCGGCGCCGAGCTCCTCGGCGCTGGGCAGCTGCGCCTCGTCGAGCAGCGAGCGGCCCTGACCGGACACGAAGGCGTCGTACTGCACCTCGAGCTGGTGCACGACCTCGGCGACCTCCGGGGAGCCCTCGACCTGCTCGTCGATGGCCTTGCGGGTCTCGTCGGCAGCGATGTCGAGCTCGTCGACGGGCAGCCGGACCGACGCCGCCTTGGCGACCTCACGGACCAGTTGCGCGGCGGCGGCCGGGTAGGCGGCCTGGCTGACGTAGTGCGGGACGTGGACGGCGAAGCCCATCGCCTCGAAGCCGGCCTCGCCGAGCTTCAGCTCGAGCAGGTGGCCCGCACTTGCCGGCACCTGGACGGTCTCGACCCAGGGCGTGTAGTCGGAGACCAGCGACGGCGGGGTGGCGTGCGCGATGACGCCGACGGGGCGGGTGTGCGGCAGGCCCATCGGGATGGCGTTCAGGCCGATGCTGCGCTTCACACCGAGCTGGCGGCAGAGCTGCTCGACCGCCGTCGTGAACCGCTCCCACTGCACGTCCGGCTCGGGGCCGGCGAGGACCAGGAACGGCTTGCCGTCGAGGTCCTTCACGAGGTGGATCGCCAGCAGAGGGGTGTCGTAGGACTCCCAGTGGTCCTTCGCGAAGACCATCATCGGGCGGCGGGCGCGGTAGTCGTAGAGCTGGTCGTGGTCGAAGCGCACCAGCACCTTGCTCTCGAGCGACGCGAGCAGGTGGTCGGAGGCGAGCTTGCGGGCACCGCCCGCGTCGATGAAGCCGTCGAGGGCCTGGACCATCGCGACGCCGTCGAGGTCCGGTCGCACGGGGTCGAGGTCGTACAGCTCGCTCGGGTCCAGCTTCTTCATGCTCACATCCTTCCGTACGGGGAACAACGCGCGAGCAGGTGTGTTCACTCCCGTTATGGACAGCACTCCGGCGATCGAGCGGGCACTGGCCGTCGTGGCCCACCCGGACGACATCGACTTCGGCGCCGCCGGGACGATAGCGGCGTGGGTGGGCGAGGGCATCGAGGTGACCTACCTGCTCTGCACGGACGGCGACGCGGGCGGCTTCGACCCCGCCGTCGCGCGCTCCGACATCGCCGGGATCCGGCAGGAGGAGCAGCGCGCAGCGGCCAAGGAGGTCGGCGTCACGGACGTCCGCTTCCTCGGTCACAAGGACGGCCAGCTCGTCCCGTCCTTCGAGCTGCGCCGCGACATCAGCCGCGTCATCAGGCAGGTACGGCCTCAGCGGCTGCTCATGCAGAGCCCCGAGATCAACTGGGAGCGCATCGGCGCATCGCACCCCGACCACCGCGCCGCCGGTGAGGCGACCCTCAACGCCGTCTACCCCGACGCGCGCAACCCCTTCACGCACGTCGAGCTGCTGCAGGACGAGGGCCTCGACGCGTGGACGGTGCACGACGTCTGGGTGATGGCCGCCGGTCAGTCCGCGGGCGCCAACCGCTGGGTCGACGTCACCGACACCTTCGACCGCAAGGTCGCCGCCCTGCGCCAGCACGTCAGCCAGACCGCCCACATGGAGGACCTGGAGGGCATGCTGCGCGGCTGGCTCGGCGCCAACGCCGTCGCCGGGGGCCTGCCCGAGGGCCGGCTCGCCGAGTCGTTCCGGGTCGTCGCGGTCCCGTAGCGCTCAGGCCTCGTGGGCGCCCTGGTAGCCGCCGACCTCGGTCTCCGCGGCGGACAGCAGCGCGAGCGTGAGGGCCGGCGCCCAGCACAGCAGCGGGACGGGCAGCACGAGCAGCAGCGTGTGCCTGATCGCCAGCAGGCCGATCACTGCCGCCAGAGCCAGCAGCGCAAGCTGGACGCCGCCCCAGCGGGTTGCCGAGAAGCGCCGTCGCTCGGCCATGTCGACGGTGACGACGAACGGCAGGGCCGTCAGGGCGGCGGCCAGCGCACTGACCGCGCCCACGACGACGACCGCGATCACGACGGACAGCAGCATCACGAGCACACGCGGAGCGTAGCCTCGCGACGTGCCCCGTCGACCCGCTGCCGGTGGCGGGTTCTGGGTGACGGTCCCGCCCGCCCGGCTCGCCCGCTGGCTCGCCGGCTTCGCCGAGCGGCACGGCGAGGTCCTCACGACCTCGGGCGCTGACGAGGTCGTGCTGCTCGCCGCGGACGGCTCGGAGGCGCTGGTCGAGGTGCCGTTCGCACCGCTGACCGGTGACCTGCTCGAGCACGTCCTGCGCGAACGGACCGTCGGCGTCCTACTGGCCCGCAAGGGCGGCCACGCGGCAGGTGTGTTCGTCGGTGACCGGCTGGTCGCCAGCAAGGTCGGCAGCCGCCACGTCCAGGGCCGCACGGCGGCCGGGGGCTGGTCCCAGCAGCGGTTCGCGCGCCGCCGCGAGGGCCAGGCGGCCGTCGCGTCGCAGGCGGCGGCGGACACCGCGGCGAGGATCTTCGACGGGTACGACCTGGACGCGCT
>JAODNF010000322.1 GCA_025464915.1 Frankiales bacterium
GACGGCTCGGGTCCCGTCGCGACGCGCTCCACGAGCTCGAGCGGCCTGCCTCCGGTGGGGGGACTGCCGGTGAAGGGCCGCGGCTGGGACGCGAAGCACGTCTACATCGGCATCCCGACCGCCAACGACTTCGACTCCGTCGCCCGCGCGGCCGGCGCGCAGGGCTCCGGCAGCGGCAGCACCGAGGGCGACGTGAACGCGATCGTCGCCGACATCAACCGCCGGGGCGGGCTGCTCGGTCGCCAGGTCGTACCCGTCTTCCACGACGCCCGGACGACCGACATCGCCTACAACTCGGCGGCGACGGCACAGGCGATGTGCACCTACTTCACCCAGGACCGACCCGTCATCGGCGTCATCAACGGAGTGCCCCAGTTCGACGCCCTCCCGAACTTCCACGCGTGCCTGGAGAAGTCTGGTGTCTCCCTGCTGACCTTCTCCAACACCGACTTCAGCGACGCCGACTACAGGCGGCTCGGGCCGCACCTGTGGACCGTCGGCTCCCTGAGCACGGACGTCCTGGT
This sequence comes from Frankiales bacterium, assembly GCA_025464915.1. GTDB lineage: Bacteria > Actinomycetota > Actinomycetes > Mycobacteriales > SCTD01 > RYN-111. Next base: position 525 of record JAODNF010000322.1, read on the forward strand.
CCCCGGGTTCGTCTCGGCTCTCGAGCGGCAGGGCTTCTTCACCGGGTGGGACTCCCTGAACGGCAGGGCCGGCGCGGCAGCGGTGCGGGTCGGCATCATGCTCCCCGACTCGGCACAGGGTCACCACGTCGGGACCCTCATGACGGCAGCCCTCAAGCGCATCGGGCTGCCGGTCGCGTCGTCCTTCTACTACAACGCCAGCGGTCTCGGCAGCGACAGCCAGTCGGAGGTGCTGCAGTTCTCGGCTGCGAAGGTCACGCACGTGCTGGACCTGCCCCCGGTGGCGGCGGAGATCTGGTTCTTCCAGGGCGCCGCCGAGCAGCAGCACTACCGACCCCGCTACGGCTTCACGTCGTTCGACCTGCCGCTGTCGATCGAGGGCAACCCGGGCCTCGCCCCGGCCGCCCAGCAGGTCGGCAGCATGGGGATCGGTTGGCAGCCCTACAACGACGCCAACGCCGCCCACGACCCCGGCGCGACGCCCGGCCGCAAGCGCTGCCTGGACGCGCTGGCCAAGGGCGGCCAGAGGTTCGGCGGCGGCGACCGGCGCGCGGCCCTGATCGCCTCGCAGTTCTGCGACGCCATCTACCTGCTGGTCGAGGCGTCCGCCGCCGGCAGGGGCTTCTCCTCCGACGCGGTCCTGTCCGGGATGCCGATCGCCGGGCCGCACCTGCTCACAGCCGGGACGTTCCGCAGCGACCTCACCAGCAGCAACCACGGCGTCCCCGCGTTCTACCGCGACCAGCACTACGACGGCGGGTGCAGCTGCTTCGTCTACACCGGCGGAGATCACGCGTTCGGCTCCTGACCGGCACAATGCTGCCCATGGAACGAGTCCTGGGCATCGGTGGTCACTTCCTGCGGGCGAAGGACCCGGCGGCCCTGAGCAGCTGGTACCGCGACGCCCTCGGCCTCGACGCGGACGAGTACGGCCAGTGGGAGCAGGCACCGGGGCCGACCGTGTTCGCCGCCTTCCCCAGCGACACCGACTACTTCGGGTCGCCGGGTCAGCAGGTGATGCTCAACTTCCGGGTCCGCGACCTCGACGCCATGCTCGTGCAGCTGCGCGCCCAGGGGGCCCAGGTCACCGACGACCCGCAGGAGATGGACGGCGTCGGCCGCTTCGGCTGGGTCACCGACCCCGAGGGGAACCGCGTCGAGCTCTGGCAGCCCGCGCAGGACCCGTCGTGAGCCCTTCCGCGGGCGACGGCGCGAGGACGGGCTGCTGCGCGCCGTCGCGACCGGCCACCGAACCGGCGCCGGGCCCGACCCGGGGCGGCGGCGCGGAGGGCCTGGTGAGCATCCCCGAGGGCTCGTTCGACATGGGCTACGAGGGCCCGCTCGCCAACCCCGGCGAGGGCGAGGGGCCGGTACGGCGACAGCACCTGTCGTCGTACCGGATCGGGGAGGCGACGGTGACCAACCGGCAGTACGCGGCGTTCGTCGAAGCGACCGGCCACGTCACGCAGACCGAGCGGGACGACTGGTCTTTCGTGTTCGACGCCCTGGTCAGCGACCCGTCCGCCGTCAGAGGCCGGGTCGTCGGCGCCGAGTGGTGGTGCGCGGTGGCCGGTGCGTCATGGCGGCAGCCGTACGGCCCCGGGTCATCGGTCCAGCAGCTCACCGACCACCCGGTCGTGCACGTCACGGCACACGACGCGGAGGCCTACTGCGCCTGGACCGGGACGCGGCTCCCGACCGAGACGGAGTGGGAGCGTGCCGCCCGCGGCGGGATCGAGGGCGCGGTCTACCCCTGGGGAGACGAGCTGCTCCCCGGCGGCACCCCGCGCTGCAACATCTGGCAGGGCGACTTCCCCCGGACGCACACCGGTGAGGGCGGGCAGCTCGGGACTGCTCCGGTGCGGTCCTACCCCCCGAACGGCTTCGGCCTCTACCAGGCTGTCGGCAACGTGTGGGAGTGGACGTCGACGCCGAACGACATCAAGCGGGTCCGTCGTGGCGGGTCCTACCTGTGCCACGACAGCTACTGCAACCGCTACCGGGTCGCCGCCCGCGACAGCAGCCTGCCGGGCGACGCCACCGGCAACATCGGCTTCCGCGTCGCGGTCAGCGGCGCCAAGGAGTAACCGGAGGGCGAGCAATCGCCGCTCGGCGGCCTGCGCATGTGGCGTCTTCGCCAGGGTCCGATGGCCCGCTGTGGCGCTGGACGACCCCTCGGGTTACAGCAGCGTCACGTGGGCACAAGCGCGCCATGACCCGCCTGTCCGATGACCTCCGCGAAGCCCTCGACCACGGCCGACCCGACCTGCTGACTGTCACCGACCCGGACGACGCCCGCGACCGCGCCCTCACCCTTCAGCAGCTGTACGACCTGCAGCTGGCGCCCCTGGACCGGCTCGGCCACCGGGTGGTGCTGGCAGGTGACCCGACGCTGGCCGCGCTCAAGCAGCGGCTCGAGGTCGCCTGGATCCACGAGCTGGACACGGCGGTCGCACCGCAGGTCGTGGACGCCCCGGACCCCGACACCGCGCACGAGGCGCTCCTGGACATCGCGATCACCGACCGGCTGCCGGCCGTCTACACCTGGCTGGCAAGGTCAGCCACGTGGGAGGACCTGGTGCGGTTCCTGGCCGTCGAGGGCGGGCCGGACGCCGGGTTCGACGACCTGGTGGCGCTCTGCCAGGTCGGGCTCAGCGGATCGGCGAAGCTCGAGCTCGCCCGCAACTACTGGGACGAGATGGGCAACGGCGAGCCGTCCCGAGTCCACACCGTGCTCCACGACGACCTGGTCGCCGCCTCGGGCATCTGCCGGGTGCCGGAGGACGAGATGCCTACGGAGGCTCTCGAGCGCGCCGCCCTCAACGGCCTGCTGGCCACCAACCGCTACCTGCAGCCGGAGCTCGTCGGGGCACTCGGCATGACCGAGCTCCAGGCCGGCCCCCGCTGCCGCCGCGTCGTGCAGGCCCTGGAGCGGCTCGGTGCTCCCGAGGACTGCTTCCCCTTCTACCGCGAGCACGCAGAGGTCGACCCGCGGCACGGGCACGACTGGGTGGAGAACGCCGTCAAGCCCCTCGTCGCCACCCATCCGGAGTGGGGACGGCGCATCGTGCGCGGCGCTGCCTGGCGGGCCGAGACCAACCGCCGCTTCTTCGAGATCGCCGCACCGACCTCGCTCGCGCTCGCCGGATGAGCCTCGCGCCCGACCTGTCCTCGCCCCGCCTCGTCGCTGCCGTCCAGCGGCTCACCGCTGCGGGCATCGCCACGGCGCGGTCCGACGCGGCCGCGCTCGAGGCGCACAGCGCCCGGTCCGGCGGCCTCGACTTCGAGCAGCTCGTCGAGCTGCGCGCCCGTCGCGTCCCGCTCTCCCACCTCGTCGGCGAGACGACGTTCCGCGGTCTGGCACTGAGCACCGGCCCGGGGGTCTTCACTCCGCAGCCGGAGACGTCCAGCCTGGTCCAGTGGGTCGTCGACGCCGTCGGTGCCGTCCCGCACCAGCTGGTCGTCGACCTCTGCACCGGCGCCGGCACCGTGGCCCTGTCGCTGGCGCACGAGCTGGACCGTCCGACGGTCCATGCGGTCGAGCGCGACGAGGAGGCTGTGCGGTGGACCCGGATCAACGCCGAGCGAAGGGCTCGTGCGGGTGACGCACCCACCCAGGTGCACCTCGCCGACGCGGCGACCTGCCTGCCGTCGCTGGACGGGCTCGTCGACGTCGTCGTCAGCAACCCGCCGTATGTCGCGACCCACGAGACCGCGATCCCCGACCCTGAGGTCCTGGAGCACGACCCGGCCATCGCGCTGTGGGCGGGAGACGACGGACTGGATGTGATCCGCATGGTCGAGCGCTCCGCGGCGCGCCTGCTGAAGCCCGGTGGAGTGGTCGCGGTCGAGCACTCCGACCGGCAGGGGCTGAGCGCTCCGAAGCTCTTCGAGAACGCGCACTGGAAGCAGGTGCGCGACCACCTCGACCACGACGGGCTGCCCCGGTTCGTCACGGCAGTCCGCACGGAAGGCGTCGTGGCACACCCGAAGGGGTAGGCGCCGGTCATGCCCTCCTTCGAGACGACGATCCCCTCCGGCTGGGACCAGGCCCGCACCTTCGACTACCTCGCCGACTTCAGGTCCGTGGCCGAGTGGGACCCCTCGATGACGTCGGCGACCCTCGTCGCCGGCACAGCGGGTGAGGTCGGTGCCCGATACGAGCTGGTGATGTCCACGCTGGGCCGGGAGAGCACGCTCGTCTACGAGGCGGTCGCCGTCGAGCGACCGCACCGCGTCCAGCTCCGCTGCGAGACCGACAGCCTGGTCTCGGTCGACACCATCACCGTGGCAGCCGGCCAGGACGGCGTGCAGGTCACCTACGACGCGCAGCTCGAGCTGAAGGGGCTGAAGGCCACGGCGGAGCCCGCGCTCCAGGTGGGTCTGGTGCTCGCCGGCGAGCGCGCCAAGAAGACGCTCGCGAGCACACTCGCCCAACCCTGACCCGGGAGGTCCGTCATGCAGATCGGCTACACCCTCATGGGCGAGCAGCGCGGCCCGCGCCAGCTCGTCACCGACGCCGTCGCCGCTGAACGCGCAGGCTTCGACTTCATGGTGGCCAGCGACCACTACAGCCCGTGGCTCGAAGTGCAGGGGCACGCCCCGTACACCTGGTCGGTGCTGGGGGCCGTCGCGCAGGCCACGGAGCGGATCCCGTTCATGACGTACGTGACCTGCCCGATCGTGCGCTACCACCCGGCGGTCGTGGCGCAGAAGGCAGCCACCGTCCAGCTGCTGTCGGAGGGCCGCTTCTCCCTCGGCCTGGGGGCGGGCGAGAACCTCAACGAGCACGTCGTCGGTCAGGGCTGGCCGCCCGTCGACGTGCGGCACGCGATGCTCACCGAAGCGGTCGATATCATCCGGTCGCTCTGGGAGGGCGGCTTCACGAACTTCCGCGGGCAGCACTTCCAGGTGGAGAGCGCCAAGCTCTACGACCTCCCCGACACATTGCCGCCCATCGGGGTCGCGGCGTCGGGCAGCCAGTCCACCCGGCTCGCCGCCGAGCGCGGCGACTACCTCATCGCCACGGAGCCGCGCAAGGAGATCGTCGACGCCTACCGCAGCGCCGGCGGCACCGGTGAGGTCGTGGGCCAGTTCCCGGTGTGCTTCGGCGAGGAGGCCAAGTCCTTGCAGGTACTGCACGAGCAGTTCCGCTGGATGGGCCTGGGATGGAAGGTCAACAGCGAGCTGCCTGGGACCTCGGCCTTCGACAGCGCCTCTCAGTTCGTCCGCGAGGAGGACATGTCGCAGACCGCTGCGTGGGGACGCGACGTCGGTCCCTACCTGGAGAAGGTGCAGGCCTTCGCCGACGCCGGCTTCACTCAGGTCGCGCTGGTCCAGGTCGGACCCGAGCAGCAGGAGTTCTGCGACTGGTACGCGTCCGACCTCAAAGGCGCCCTCGGGGGCTAGCTCGACCGCGCGAGATCTGCGTCGTCACAGCCCCAGGTGCGCGTGCAGCTCCGCCGGGCCCGAGTAGACCTCGATCGCGCCGGCGGCCCGCAGGTCCGCTGCGGCGATGCCGCCGCAGGTCACCCCGACGAAGCGCACGCCGGCCTTGGCAGCCGCCTCGCCGTCCCACACCGCGTCGCCGACGAACAGAGCTCGTCCGGGGTCGCTCGAGGCCACGCGCAGTGCCTGCTCCACGATGTCCGGCGCCGGCTTGCCGCGGTCGGCGTCGTCGCTGGACGTGGCGCCGTCGAGGAACTCGTCGATGTCCAAGGCCCCACGCAGCGCCGTGAGCTCCTTCTCCTGGGCGGAGGAGGCCAGCACGACCCGCCGCCCGCTCTGGTGCAGGCCGCGGACCAGCAGCTGCGCACCGGGAAGCGGTCGCAGCCGTGGCCACATCGGCTCGTAGAGCTCGCCGTGCCGACCGACGATCTCGTCGACCAGGTGCGTCGACGGTTGCGTCCCCTCCAGAGCAGTGCGGACGAGCCGCTCCGCGTCCATGCCGATGAGGGAGTGCAGGTCAGCGGTCGGTCTCGGGTGGGACAGCTCAGCGAACGCCTCGGACCACACGCAGGCGTGCAGGTAGGTCGTGTCGACGAGGGTCCCGTCCACGTCGAGCAGGACGGCGTCGACGTCGCCCAGGTCGAGGCTGCGGGGCACCCCGCTAGCCCTTGACCTTGTCGCCGACGAGCTCGATGACCTTGGCGACCGGGCCGGCGACGCGGTTGCCCGGCGGAGTGTCGGGGGAACGGGGGTGCGGCTTGGTGGGTGCCTTGCTCTTCGCCTTCTCCAGCGCCGCGCCGAGCTCCTGGAGCGGCTTGCGGGACAGGCCCTCGCGCACCTGCGGGAACATCTCGGTCTCCTCCTCCTCGACGTGATGGCGCACCATCTCGATGAGGACCGTGACCTTGGGGTGGAAGCGCTCGTCCTCGGGAGGCAGGTCGAGCAGCTCGTCCAGGGTCCACTTGAGGACGTGGTGCTCCTCGATGCCCTCGAGGACGTCGCCGTCGAGGTCGGGCAGCGCCTTGCGGACCGCCGGGTAGAAGAGCTGCTCCTCGATGGCGGCGTGCACCGACAGCTCCTTGATGATGCTGTCGACGATGCGGCGCCGCTCCTTGGGGGCGGTCGTCTTCTCGTACTTCTTGAAGAGCTGCTCGACGGTCTTGTGGTCCTGCTTCAGCAGGACGAGGGCATCGGTCATGCCCCGCCGATACCCCCCGCCGCCAGGACCGAATCGTGCCGGTTCACCTGTGCCACAAGGGGTAGCGCCACGACATGACGACGTTCGGCTACTTCCTGTCCGCCGAGGAGCTCAGCCCGCGCAAGATCGTGGACACCGCGCGCACCGCGGAAACCGCGGGGTTCGACCGGGTGTGGCTGAGCGACCACTTCCACCCCTGGACCCGTGAGCAGGGCGAGAGCGCCTTCGTGTGGAGCGTGCTCGGCGCGCTGGCCACGTCGACGGACCTGCACCTGACGACGGCGGTCACCTGTCCCACCTTCCGGATCCACCCGGCCGTCATCGCCCAGGCCACGGCGACCACGGCCGCACTGGCACCCGGCCGCTTCACCTTCGGCGTGGGCTCGGGCGAGGCCCTCAACGAGCACGTCCTCGGCGACGCGTGGCCGCCGGTCAGCGTGCGTCACGACCGGCTCCGCGAGGCCATCGCCATCATCCGCGAGCTCTGGGCGGGCGGTGTCGTCACCCACGAGGGCGAGCACTACACGGTGCACGACGCACGCATCTTCAGCCTCCCGGAGCAGTTGCCCGAGATCCTCGTCAGCGGCTTCGGCCCCGAGGCGACGAAGCTCGCTGCCGAGATCGGGGACGGCTGGATCACGGTGCAGCCGGACAAGGACGGCATGAGCACCTACCGCGAGGCGGGCGGCTCGGGCCGCACGCAGGCGGGCGCGAAGATCTGCTGGGCCGAGACCGAGCAGGAGGCTGCCGAGACGGCCCACCGACTGTGGGGGTTCCAGGGCGCGGGTGGCCAGACGTCGCAGGACCTGCCGCTGTGGCTGGGCTTCGAGGGGATCCGGGAGCTCACGCACCCGGACGACATCGCGAAGGCGGTGCCCTGCGGCCCTGACCCGGAGAAGGCGGCGGAGGCGCTGCGCGAGTACGTCGAGGCCGGCTTCGACGAGGTCTACGTGGCCCAGATGGGTCCCGACCAGGAGGGCGGGATCCGCTTCCTCACCGAGCAGGTCCTGCCGCTCCTGGAGAGCACGTGAAGCACCGGACGATGACCGCGAAGCAGAAGGCCGGGGCCCGCAAGAGCGCCCGCAGGCACGGCCGCTCACAGCCGGGGCTGTGGGAGAACGTCAACGCCTCCAAGGGCCGCGGGCCCAAGGCGACCAAGGGCAAGACCCGGCCCGGCCGCCGCAGCAAGACCCGCAAGACCGGCGCCCAGAAGCGCCGGGCCCGCCGGCGAGGCTGACGGGCGAGCGGTCAGCCGTTGACCGGGACGACCTGGCCCGACGGCTTGGCGCCGCCCTTGTCGACCGTGCGCCACAGCGCGCCGAGGCCGGTCCTGATGACGACGTCCCCGTTGGCGCCGTCCGGCTCGGCACCGGCGAGCGGAAGGCCGGGGACGCCGGCCTCGCTGGGGATCGTCCGGTCCGGGCCGCCGTTGCCGTTGCCCACGGCGTAGAGGTCGCTCGGGACCGACTTCGTCTGCATGAGGGCTCGCAGCTCGGCGCCCTCCGTGAGCAGGACGGAGCCGTCAGCGACGGCGTGCACGACCGCGACGCCGTGCAGCCCGAGCGACGGCGCCGCGCGCAGCTGCGTCGCCGCGTCCAGCGCGTCGTACCCGGCCTTCGCCGCGTACGGCGCGCCACCGGCGGCCTCCTCGAGGTCCGAGCGGGTCGACGCGTAGTAGGTGTCCAGCCCGGGCAGGCAGGTGCCGGTGGGCAGGCAGACGCCGCCGACAGCACTGAGCGAGGTCCACAGGTCGTAGAGGTCGGTCGCCCCTTCGACGTCCACCCAGTACGTGAACAGCGACGGGTCGCGCGCGATCGCGAGGCCGGCGACGTCCCCGCCCATGCCGACGCTGAAGACGCTCTTCGTGGTGATGCTGCGGCAGGCCTTGGCGAAGGTGGCGACGACCTTGACGAGGTCCTCCGAGCCGGCCTTCGCGGGCCAGCCACCGTGCGACTCGTCCGCCGACCTCAGGCCCCGGTAGTCCACGGCGACCGCGATCGCGTTGTGCTTGCTCGCGGCCTCCACCATCGCCTGCTGCCACGCCCCCGACCAGGACCGGTAGCCGTGGGCGAACACGACGAGTGCGGTCGGTGCCTTGGCGGGCAGGACGTAGCTTCCGCTCAGACCCAGCACCTTGGAGGTGGGGAGCGCCTTGGTCGGGGAGCCCGTGCAGGTGAGCTTCGGTGCAGCCGCGACCGCGGGGAGGGCGGTGACGACCGACGCGGCGACGGCGCCGGCGACGAGGAGCCGGGCAGCACGCGGGAGACGAGCTAGACCGGGATGCACTTCGAGCTCTTGGCCTGGGTCGCGAGGTAGAGCGGGTCGGACTGGAGCTCCGCCTGCGTCTTCTGCGCCCACTGGAAGTTCTGCAGCATGTCGGCGGACGTCATCTGCCCGACGAAGGCCGAGGAGATGGTGCCGTCCCTGTGCAGCCAGATGGTGGTCGGGATGCACGAGACCCCGGGCTGCGTCGCGTAGGCAGACCAGATCGGGTCACCGCCGACCACGTCGCTGCTGCTCTCCGGACCGGGGACGTCCCAGACCGACACGAACGGGAAGTGGTACTTCTTGTAGAAGAAGGACGGGTCACCCGCCGGCGGGCCGTCGTCCTGCGAGTCCACGCCGATCCCGTTGAGGCCCTTCGCGTGGTAGGTGTTGTAGAACCTCGTCAGGTCGGGCGCCTCGAGGATGCAGTACTCGCACCACGATGCGAAGAAGTTGATGAAGGTGACCTTCCCGGCCTGCAGCTTCTTCATCGTGGTGGTGCCGCAGTCGAGGCGGGTCGCGGTGAAGTCCGGTGCCGGCGCGCCCTGCTGGACGACGGAGTCGACGGCCGAGGGCGTGTCCACGGACTTCGGCGCCTTGCGGCAGGACATCTTGACGGCCCCCGGGCGGTCCTTGCCGGACGCAGCGTCGGCCGTCGGCGAGACGACCGCGAACGCGAGGCAGGCGGCGGCTGCGGTGGCGGCGCCGATCAGCCTGCGGTTGATGTGCCGCATGTGACGCTCCTTCGTGTCGGCGCCTGGTGGCGGGTCCGACAGGACAGCCTCTTCGACGCTGGGTGGCGTACACCTTGTCACGGCTTGAAGGGACATGTCGCCCCAGGTTGTCCGCAATGTCCGATTCGAACGAGACCGTAACAAGACCGGCCTGAACCTGCCTTGACGGGCGAAAGCGGCATAGCGACCATGGTCCGGCTCTCCTTCCACACCCACCCAGCCTCGAGGAGCACGCATGCGCGCGCGCCACAGCGCAGTGCCGTCCCGCCCGTCCGGAATCACGACCGGTGGCGCCTCGGCCCTGCTCCTGCTCGTCGCCGCCTGCGGCGGACCGGCCGCCGAGCACACCGCGATCACCGGCCCCGACGCCTCCACCACCTCGAGCTCGCAGCCGTCGACCGCTGCCACCACCGGCTCCACCACCAGCTCCAGCAGCGGCAAGCCGGCGCCGGGCACGTCCGCGGCGCCGAAGGCGTCGAGCTCCGCCTCGACCGCCGGCACCTCGCCGACCTCCGGCGCCACGGCGAGCAGCAGGGGCGGTGGCCACAACACGGGGCCGACCGCCTCTGCCAGCGCCGCCGGACAGCAGGTGAGCAACGCCTCGATCGTCGTCGACAGCAGGTGCCGCAAGCCTGCTTCCTCCGTGGGGAGCGGGGTGGCCGTCAAGGGCTCGAAGCCGCCGCCCTTCACGGCGACGACCGTGGACTGCAAGGCGTTCGACTTCACCGCCTTCACCAAGGGCAAGCCCACGATCGTCAACTTCTACGCCTCGTGGTGCGAGCCGTGCCACAAGGAGGCCAAGGACCTCGAGTCGGTCTACAAGGAGTGGAACGCCAAGAACGGCCTCGAGGTCGTCGGCATCGAGACCCAGGACGAGGACGGCAACGCGTCCTGGTTCTACAAGAGCGCCGGCTACACGTTCCA
>JAODNF010000335.1 GCA_025464915.1 Frankiales bacterium
GTCTTCTACCGCACCAACGCGCAGTCCCGCGTCTTCGAGGAGATCTTCGTGCGCGTCGGCCTGCCCTACCGCGTGGTCGGCGGGGTGCGCTTCTACGAGCGCAAGGAGGTCCGCGACGCGCTGGCCTACCTTCGGGTGCTCGCCAACCCGGCCGACACCGTCTCGCTGCGACGGATCCTCAACACCCCGCGCCGGGGGATCGGCGACCGGGCCGAGGCGTGCATCGAGGCGTTCGCCAGCCGGGAGCGGATCACGTTCGGCGCAGCCCTCGAGCGGTGCGCCGAGGTGCCCGGCATGGCGCCCCGCTCGGCCAACGCCGTGCAGCAGTTCGCCGACCTGATGTCGGAACTCCGAGGGCTGGTCGAGGGCAAGATGCCGCCGGCCGAGGTCATCGAGGCGGTGCTCGACCGGACCGGCTACCTCAAGGAGCTCAGCGAGTCGGTCGACCCGCAGGACGAGTCACGCGTGGAGAACCTGTCCGAGCTCGTCGGCGTGGCCCGCGAGTTCGAGGACCGGGTCCCCGACGGCGGCGTCCTGGAGTTCCTCGAGCAGGTGAGCCTCGTCGCCGACGCCGACCAGATCCCCGACGCCGACGGCACGGGCGGGGTCGTGACCCTCATGACCCTGCACGCGGCCAAGGGCCTCGAGTACCCCGTCGTCTTCCTGACCGGCCTCGAGGACGGCGTCTTCCCGCACCTGCGCACCCTCGGCGACCAGGCAGAGCTGCAGGAGGAGCGGCGGCTGGCCTACGTCGGCATCACCCGCGCCCGCGAGAAGCTCTACGTCAGCCGCGCGCACCTGCGGATGGCCTGGGGCCAGACGTCGTACAACCCGCCGAGCCGCTTCCTCGACGAGCTCCCCGCGCACCTCATGGACTGGCGCCGCCTCGGCTCGACCGTGACCAGCACACCCGCCCTGTCCCGGGTCGCGGAGCGCGTCGCGGCCAACCCCGCCCGCAAGGCCCCGGGACTGCGCTCGATCCCGAACCTCGAGGTGGGGGACCGGGTCACGCACGACGCGTTCGGGCTCGGGACCGTCACGGCGACCAAGGGCGTCGGCGACGCCAGCCAGGCCGAGGTCGACTTCGGGGCGGGCACCGGAGCCAAGTGGCTGCTGCTGCGCTACGCACCGCTCGAGAAGGTCTGACACACGAACGTCGGGTGAACACTCCCGCCGGGGTTCGCCCTGATCGTCCCCGTCCGGCAGCATGGGGTCGTGCGCCCCCTGTTCACGGTCCCAGCCCTCGCGCTGGCCCTCTCGGCCTGCGCCGGTCAGCCCGCGCAGCTCGTGGGGGCCCAGCCCACCGTCCCGCCCGACCTCGCCGGTCACCAGTACGACCGGCCGCACGCGGACCAGGTCCTCGTCGCTGGCGACACGGCCACCATCAGCACGGCGACCGGCACGTTCCGGGTCACCGTCAACGGCCCGGCGCTGAAGGCACTGACCTCCTTCACGAAGCTCCCCGTCGGCGCGCTGCACCACTACCTGGCCACGTTCACGGTGACCGTGACGTCGGTCCGCGGTTCTCAGCAGCTCAGTCCCGGCGCCTTCCGGCTGCTCGCCATCGCCGACCAGGACGCGGGCGGGGCCGTCAAGACGACGGTCGCGCAGGCGACGACCCTGGTCACCACGACCCTCACCGGCGGCACCTGGACCGGCACCTGGAGCGCCCCGTTCGTCGAGGGTCACGGCGAGCTGCTGCTCACCCCGGCCGGCGCCGCCCGCCCGGCCGCCCTCTGGGACTTCCGGGCGGAGTCGTGAAGCGCCAGATCGCCTGCGCAGCAGGACTTCTCGGGGTCCTCGCTGCGGTCGCCACGGCGCAGCCGTCAACAGCCGCGGGCGCGTTCACGCCGCCGCGGGCCAAGCACGTGTGGGTCATCGAGCTCGAGAACAAGAGCTTCGACGCGGCCTTCGTGCAGAACACCAACACCTACCTCTGGAAGACGCTGCCGAGCCAGGGCAAGACGCTGCGCCAGTACTACGGCACCGGCCACTTCAGCCTCGACAACTACATCTCCGAGCTGTCCGGTCAGGCGCCGAACGTCGACACCCAGGCCGACTGCCAGCGCTACATGGACGTCGCGGGCGGCCTGCCCGTGCCCGATAGCAGCGGCCAGTTCGTCGGTCAGGGCTGTGTCTACCCGGCGGCCGTCAAGACGCTCGCCAACCAGCTGACCGAGCACCACCTCACCTGGCGCGGCTACATGCAGGACCTGGGCAAGGACCCCGCCCGCGAGGAGGCCACCTGCGGCCGGCCGAAGAGCGGCGGCGTCGTCGTGGACCCGAGCGGTCTTGGCGGGACGGACGGGACGCAGTCCGCGGCGGCGAACGACCAGTACGCAGCCCGGCACAACCCGTTCATCTACTTCCACGCGATCACCGACACGACGGCCTGCGCGGCCGACATCGGTGGGCTGCCGCGGCTGTTCACCGACCTCAAGAAGGTCGGCACGACCCCGAACTTCAGCTTCATCACGCCGAACCTCTGCGACGACGCGCACGACGCGACCTGCGCCGGCAAGAACTACGGCGGCAAGAACAACCAGGGCGGGCTCTACGCCGCCGACCAGTTCCTCAAGCGGGTCGTGCCGCAGATCCAGGCCAGCCCGGCCTACCAGCAGGACGGCATCATCATCGTGACGATCGACGAGTCGGGCGACGTCGGCACGCCGGCCGGGGCGACCTCGTGCTGCGCCGAGCCGACCGGCCCGAACACGCCGGCGCCCGGGCAGGTCGGCCCGGGCGGCGGCCGGATCGGGACGGTGGTGCTGTCCAAGCGCTACGTGAAGCCCGGCACGGTCAGCGACGTCCCGTACAACCACTACTCGTTCCTGCGCAGCATGGAGGACCTGTTCCGGATCGGCGCGACCGCCTCGGTCCCGGGCAGCGACGGCAAGGGCCATCTCGGCTACGCCGGCGCCGCCGGTCTCGCGCCGTTCGGCAAGGACGTGTACGACGTGACGGCCGCCTCGGTCCCCCGGCCCACGTCGGTGACGCCCGGCACGGGCTCCAGCGGTTCCGGCTCGGGCTCCGGCAGCCTGCCCTCGACGGGCCTGCCGCCGTACCTGCCCGTCCTCGGGCTGGCCCTCTTCGGGCTCCTGCTCACCGCGCGCCGGACCCGTCGCGGCTGAGCGCAGGACGAAACCCGCCGGGGGGCGGGGAGCTAGACGTCGACCCCGTGGGCGCGGAGCCAGGGGACCGGGTTGATCTGGCCCCCGTGCTCCTCGGTGCGGATCTCGAAGTGCAGGTGCGGCCCCGTGACGTGACCGGTCGCGCCGACCCGCCCGATGAGCTCGCCGGCCGACACGTGCTGGCCCACCTGCACCAGGTAGGAGGACTGGTGCGCGTAGGCGCTGTAGTAGCCGTTGCCGTGGCTGATGATGGTGATCTGGCCGTAGCCGCTCTCGCCGCCCTGGTAACCGGTGCCGACGACGACGCCGTCACCGATCGCGTAGATCGGGGCGCCGTAGTGAGCACCGAAGTCGACGCCCTTGTGCGGCCGGCCCCAGCGCATGCCGAAAGGGCTGACGATGCTTGCGCCGGAGGGCAGCACCCACACGTCGGCGCGCTGGAGCTTCTTGCTGGCGACGGCCGGCTTGGCCGCGGCGACGCGGGAGCGGGAGGCGCGTGGGGCGGCGGCGACGGGCACCGGAATCGTGTGCGGAGCGAGCTGCTCGAGGTCGAGCGACAGCGGGGCCGACGCGGACGCGAGCCCGGACTTCGACGCGGCGGCCGGGGAGCTGGTCGCCGTCACGGCGAGGCCGGACAGGCCGAGGGCGCAGGCGCCGAGCAGTAGGGCGCGGGCGACCCGCGGGCTGTGGCGGTGGGCAGGCTGGTGGGCCAGGGCGGGCGGCACGGTGGAGGGCTCCGGTCGTCGGTCCTGCGTGTCGGATGGGCGGCGGCGCGGGGGGATGC
>JAODNF010000337.1 GCA_025464915.1 Frankiales bacterium
GGCTGAACTGGAAGGCTGCGAGGTTGCCGTCGTCCTCGGGCTCGGCGACGCCGCCGAGCTGGGTTTTCTCGAGGTAGGAGCGGTAGATGTCGCTGTCGCGCGGGATCCCCTCCATCAGCTCGGTCGCGGTGAACCCGGGCCGGATGGAGTTGGCGCGGACGCCGGCCGGCCCGTACTCGTCGGCGATGTTCTTCACGAGCTCCTCGATGCCCGCCTTCGCCACCGGGTAGGCCCCGAACCAGCGGTGCGTGACGTGGCCCGCGAGGCTCGACATGCCGAGGAAGGTGCCCGAGGTCCTGACCAGGTGCGGCAGCGTGTGCTTGGCGATCAGCACGGTGCCGAGGACGTTCTGGTGCAGCACCCTGGTGAACTCGGCGAGGTCCTGCGTGTGCGTCGGCGCGAGCATGCCGCCACCGCCCGCGTTCGCGACGACCGCCGTGATGTCGCCCCGACCGGCTGCCTCGGCGACCGCCGCCTCGACGCTCGCCTCGTCGGTCACGTCAGCGACGACGTAGGAGGCGCTTCCGCCGAGGCGCTCAACGCCCTTCTTGAGGGTGTCCTCGGTGCGTCCGGCGATCACGACGTCGTAGCCGTCGGCCTGCAGCGCGGAGGCGCAGGCGAAGCCGATGCCGGTGCCTCCGCCGGTGACGAGGGCAGTGCGTCCCATCAGGTGTCCTTTCGCAGTTCTCTGATGACAGGTTCGAGCTCGGTCGGGGTGCAGCCGTGCAGGATCACACCATCACAGCCGAGGGCGTACTGGCCATGCACCTTCTCCGCGCACTGAGCAGGAGTCCCACTGGCCGAGGCAGCGAACCACTCCTCCGGGATCAGCGTCCTGGCGTGCTGCAGCTGCTCCGGGGTGCCGACGATGTCCAACCCGGGGACGCTCCTGATCACGTCGTCGTCCAGGAACTCCTTGAGGGCCCTGGGTTCCCAGCCGTTGGTGCGGACGAGCAGGTCGCCGTACCCCTGCAGGTATGTGCCGAGCCGGCCGACGGACTTCTTGAGCCGCTGCTCCTCGGTGAGGTGGTCCGGGACGGTCGCGAAGCAGGACCACACCCGGATCTGCTTGCCGGCGTCGGCGGCGGCGTTCTTGGCCACCTCGACGCAGTGCCTGGTCACCTCGTCGGTGAAGTAGGTGTGCAGGACCACGTCGTCGAAGACCCGGCCGGCGAGCTGCAGCGTCTTGTCGCCGAAGGCGGTCAGGCACATCGGCAGGTGCTCGTCGAGGCTGCTGTCGAGGTGCAGCACCGGCGAGCCGGGCCAGTCGAACACGGCTTCGCCGCGGAAGAGCCGGCGCATCAGGAGGGCGAAGTCCTCGATCTGCTGCGTCGTGATGCGCGGGATGCCGTAGGCGTCCTGCATCGCCACGACGCCGCGGCCGAGGCCGAGGGTGAAGCGGCCGCCCGTCAGGGACTGCATCGTGCGCGCGTAGCCGGCGGTGACGGCCGGGTGGCGGGTGTTGTGGTTCGTCGCCGCCGTGATGATGCGGATCCGCTCGCTGACGGCGCCGGCGGCGCCGGACAGGACCGCCGCCTCCTTCTTGTTGTAGCGCTCGCTGATGAACGCGGCGTCGAGGCCGAGCTCCTCCGCCCTGCGCGTCTCGTCGATCAGGTCGCGGGAGCTGTCCGGCTGGCCGGCGAGCAGGTAGCAGGCGAGCACCTAGAGCACCCCCAGGTCTCGGATCGCCGCGCAGGACCGCTGGGCCATCACCGTCATCATGTCGCCGCCCCGGCCGGTCTGCGTCGTGAAAGCCCAGCCGAGCGCGACGATCAGCAGCGTGTGCAGCTGCCCGGCCCGGTAGTCCTCCTCACATGTGCTCAGGTCATACGTCGGGAGGTTGAGTCCTTCGTGGTACGCCTTGAGCGCGTCCTGCTCGACGGAGCGCCGGGTCTGGGGGTCGACGCTCGTGGAGATCCAGTAGGCCAGGTCGCGGGCAGGCAGGCCGACGGTGAGCGTCTGCCAGTCGACGACCGTGACCCCGCCGTCGGGGTGCAGCATCAGGTTGTCGAGTCGGTAGTCGCCGTGCAGGAGCGCGAACCGCTCCGGGCGGGCGGTGAGGAACGCCGGGACCGCTGCGGGGAACGCGTCGAACGTGTCACGGTCCTCGGTGCTCAGCCGCGGCCCGAGAGTGGTCAGGAAGGTGTCGGCCGCCATCCGGGCCAGGTCGCCCATCCCCTTGGCCGACTCGTCGTCGACGAGCGGCATGGTCAGGATGTCGAGGTCCTTCCACGCCGGGTCGCACCAGCGCGGCCCGTGCAGCCCGGCGAGCCCGCGCGCCCCCTCGACGACGATCTCCTTCGTCGTACCCGCGATCTGGTCGCCCTGGACCGCGGGTGCGAGGTCATTCATGAGCAGCACGAACTGGCTGCTGTCCTCCGTCGCGACGGCCGCACGGACCGTCGGAACGGGCACCTCGAGAGTCGGTGCGATGTCGCGGTAGAAGGCGAGCTCGGCGCGGTAGCCGTAGGCGACCCGCTCGCGCACCGCGGGGTCCTCCGCGCCGGTCTTCGCGACCAGCGTCGATCCGTCGTCGAGGCTCAGCCGGTAGGTGCATCCGGTCTGCCCGGTGCCGATCGGGTTGACCTCGACCGCGCGCACGTCCCGGTCGAGGGCCTGCGACAGCCACGACGCGGTGACACCGGCGATGCCGTCCGGGACTGTCACCATCCGGGTGGGAGGTTGCTGAAGTCGGCCTTGCGCCCCTCGGCGAACGCCGTCAGCGCCTCCGTGTTGGCCGGTCCGCCGAGGAGCCGCTTGAAGTGCTCGATCTCGCGGTCCTGCGCCTCGGCGAGCTCCGCGCGCAACGGCGCCCAGAGCGTGTCCTTGATGGCGGCGAGCGACGAGATAGGCTTGCTGGCAAGGACTTCCGCGTGCCGGGTCGCTTCGGGAAGCAGGTCCTCCGGGGTCGTGGTCCTCCAGGCGATGCCCATCTGCTTCGCCTCCTCGGCGCTCGCCCACTCCGAGCTCATCAGCAGCCAGGCAGCGTTCTGCCGGCCGATGAGGCTCGGTACCAGCAGGCTCGACCCGAGCTCCGGGGCGACGGCCAGGTCGGTGAAGGGGCACTTGATCCGCGCGGTCGTCGACATGAAGACCAGATCTGCGTAGCCGAGGAAGCTGACGCCCGCTCCCAGAGCCATGCCGTTGACGGCGATGATGAGCGGCTTCGGCAGGTCGGCCATCGCCCGGCAGACGCCCATGAAGCCGTGCCGGCCGATCGGGACGCTCTCGGGGTCGGCGTTGCGCTGCGCCATCTCGCCGAGGTCGGCGCCGGCGCAGAACGCGCGACCGGCCCCCGTGAGCAGCACCGTCGCGACGTTGTCGTCGGTCGCGGCAGCGACCAGCTGGTCGCCGAGGGCGTCGAGCAGCTCCTCGCTGCACGCGTTGAGCTTGTCCGCCCGGTTCAGCGTCAGGGTCCGCACCCGGTTGCGGTCCTCGGCCAGCACCAGGCTCATGCCCGGCCTTCCCGAACTCTGTGGGCGTGGGCGACGGGTCGAGCGTCGCCGGCCCACAGAGATCCCGGCGGCCCAGCGGCTCCGCTGCCGTTCTCTGCGGGTGCTGGCGACAGGCTCAGCGTGAACCACCCACAAAGTTCGGCACCGGACAGGCGGGGGGTCATGGCGTGCCGACGGGGGCGGTCGGGGTGAAGCGGACCCGCATCTCCTCGTACCCGCTCACGAAGTTGGCCGGGCGCCACTCGGGCTCCTCGGGGGTGACCAGCTCGAGGTCGGGCAGCCGCTCGAGGAGGCGGTCGACCATCGTCTTCACCTCGACGCGGGCCAGGGCGTTGCCGAGGCAGAAGTGCGGGCCGACACCGAAGGCGAGGTGCTCGTTGGGGGTCCGGCCGATGTCGAAGGTGAACGGGTCGGTGAACACCTCCTCGTCGCGGTTGGCCGACGGGTAGAGCAGCACGAGCTTCTCCCCCGCCTTCATGTCCTTGCCGCGGAACGTCAGGTCCTCGGTCACGGACCGGGCCATGTTGCGGATCGGGCTGACCCACCTGAGCATCTCCTCGACCGCGGACGGCAGCAGCGACCGGTCGGCGCGCAGCCGGTCCCACTGGTCGCGGTCCGTCAGCAACTGGTAGACGCCGCCGCTCATGACGTGGCGCGACGTCTCGTCTCCACCGATGAGGATGAGCAGCGACTCGTGCAGCAGGTCGTCGTCGGTGAGCTTGTTCCCGTCGACCTCGGCGTGGACGAGGATGCTGAGCAGGTCGTCGGTCTGGATCTCGCGCCGCTCTGCGACCGCACCGGCGAGGTAGCCGACGTAGCCGCCGAAGGCCTCGCCGGCGCGCTCGAGCACGTCCGGGTCGCCGGTGAGCGCGCACATCAGCGCGTCGGACCACTCCAGCAGGGTGCCGAAGTCGTCGGGGTTGAAGCCGAGCGCGCCGCCGATGACCTCGATCGGCAGCCAGGCGACCACGTCCTTGACGAGGTCGCACTCGCCCTTCTCGCAGACCCGGTCGATGATCATGTCGGTGAGCTGGAGGACCTTGGCCTCCTGCTGCACCACGCGCCGGGGCGTGAAGCCGGTCGACACCAGCTTGCGTCGCCACAGGTGCTGGGGAGCGTCCATGTCGATCATCTGCGCGACCGGACCGGAGTCGGGACGGATCCCCTGCGCGTTGGAGAACAGCTCCGGCTGCGTCGCGATGTCGCGGACGTCGGCGGCCTTCGTGATGCCCCACACCCGGCCGTCCCAGTGCACCGGGTCGTGCTCGCGCAGCCAGGTCAGCTCGTCCTGCGGGTTGCGACCCCACCAGGCGCCGTCGATGAAGTCGATCTGGTGCGTGGTCGTCACGGACGCTTCTCCATGTGATCTGCGGCGAGGCGGGCGAACGCCATGCCAGGGGTGATGCAGGAACCGGGTCCGGGATAGGTGTGCCCCATGACGGAGGCCGAGGTGTTGCCGGCGGCGTAGAGGCCGTCGATCGGCGAGCCGTCGTCCCGGACGACCTGACCGTTCTCGTCGGTCAGCAGCCCGCCCTTGGTGCCGAGGTCGCCGAGGACGACGGGCGCGGCGTAGAACGGACCCTCGTCCACCGGGGCCAGCGACGGGTTGGGGAACTCGTGCGAGGTAGGTGCCTTCCCGCCGTACCCGAGCATGACGCCGAGCAGCTGCCGCTCGAAGCTGCCCTCGCGGCCACGACCGAAGTCCTCGTCGACACCCCGGTGGGCCATCGCGTTCCACCGCTCGGTCGTCTCGACGAGGCCCGGGATGCCGAGCCCCTCGATCGAGTCGGAGCGGCGCAGCGTCCCGGCGGTGACCCAGGGGTCCGGGTCGGCGTCCGGTTGCAGCCCCGCGTAGCCGTACCTCGTCAGGGCACGGTGGTCGAAGACCTGGTACGACGGCAGCCGCTTGTCGTCGAGGCGCATCTGCTGCCCGTACTCGTTGTAGGCGATGCCCTCGTTGCCCCAGCGCCTGCCGTCCTGGTCGACGACGAAGCCGAGCGGCGCGGTGCGCTCCCACAGCAGGAACGACGGACCGTCGGGTCGTTCGAACCCCGGCGTCCACCAGGCGTCCTCGAGCAGGTCGGTGCCGGCACCGAGCTTGAGGCCCGCGCGGTGCCCGTCACCCGTGTTGCCGATGACGCCGAGCGACCAGGCGCCCTCGCGGACGAACGGGAGCTGGTACTGCTCCCGCATCGACGGGCTGTGCTCGAACCCGCCGAGCGCGAGCAGCACACCGGCGGGGGCTGCGATGTCGCCCCTGTCGCTCGTCACGCCGACCACCCGGTCGCCGTCGGTCAGCAGGTCCTGGAACGCGCAGCCGGTCCAGATCTCGACGCCCGTGTCGCGGCAGGCCAGCAACAGCTGGCCGACGAGCGAGCGACCGCCGAACAGCAGGCCGCCCAGGTCGAAGTCCGGCATCGGGGGCCCGCCGTCGCCGTAGGGGAGCTTCTGCCGCAAAGGCCAAGGGATCTCCGCCGCGACCTCCGGCCGCACCACCTTCGGTGCGATGGCGCGGCCGTCGATGCGGCCGCCGGGCTGCTCCGGCGCGTAGTCCGGGAAGCCCTGCAGCCGCGTGAAGCGGACGCCGAGGGTGGCGAGCCAGTCGATGGTCGTGGCGGCCGCGTTGAGGAAGGCCTGCTGCTTCCACCGGGGCGTGCGGTCGCCGACGGTGTGGTCGAGGTAGGTCTGCGCCTCCTCGAGGGAGTCCTCGACGCCGAGCTGGGTGAGCCAGGTGTTGGTCGGTGCCCAGAGGCCGCCGCCGGTGAGCGCGGCCGTGCCACCGACCACGACGTCCTTCTCCAGGACGAGGACCCGGAACCCCCTGCTCGCTGCCCGGATGGCGCCGGTGAGTCCCGGCGCCCCGGTCCCGACGACGACGACGTCGTAGTCC
>JAODNF010000338.1 GCA_025464915.1 Frankiales bacterium
GCGTCCCGACGCTGGAGGAGGAGCTCGACGTCTGGGGTGAGTACCACGGTCACCGGCACCAGATGCGCTACCGGCTGGTCAGCGAGAAGGTGCGCGAGCAGGTTCGCGGCGACGCACGGGTCCTCGACCTCGGCTGCGGCGCCGCACTGGTGGCCGATCTGCTGTCGGACCTGCCGTTGCGCTACGTAGGTCTGGACTACGGGGGCCACCACATCGAGTTCGCGGCGGCCAAGCACGCGGAGGGGTCGGAGGGCGCCCTCTCGGCGTCCTTCGTCCGCGGGGACGCCGAGCACCTGCCGTTCGAGAGCGGCAGCTTCGACGCCGTGGTCTGGAGCGAGGTGATCGAGCACCTGATGCGCCCCGAGCTCGCCGTGTGGGAGGTGTCGCGCGTGCTCCGACCCGGCGGCGTCCTGGTGATGACGACCAACAACGCCTCGGAGATGCCGCTGCGCTCTCCGCTGAGCGACCCGCTCTCCTTCCTCGAGAAGGCCCTGGGCTTCAAGCACGACCGCCTCATCTCGCACCGGCCATGGGTGTGGCCGTGGCCGATCGACCGGTCCATCCTCCCGCCCGACGCCCCCGACGTCTGGATGCCGCACACGTGGCACAAGCAGGCAGAGACCTCCCGGATGTTCGCGGCGGCCGGCCTCACGACCACGCACGCGTCGACCTTCGAGTTCCCGCCCCCGCAGAGCGCCAGCGCGAAGTGGTTCGACAAGCGCGGCGAGCAAGGACGAAAGCTCGTGGACGTGCTCGAGTCCGTCTGCCAGGCCCTCCCGCTGGTGAACCGGCTGGGCTGCCACGTGCTCATGGTGGCGAGGAAGGACGGGGAGGGCTCCCCGACGCCGCCGCCCGGCATCTGGCCTGGCCCGTTCTCCTCGTGAGAAGCGACAGGCAGCAGAACGTGACCGGACGCCCGCCCCACTTCTCCCTGACGGGACCGGGAACCTCCCCGAGCCTGCTCCTGAAGGAGGTCTGGGCTGCCCGCCGCCTGATCGACGTCCTGGCGCGCAAGGACTTCTACGTCCGCTACCGCCGTACCCGACTCGGCATGGTGTGGGCCGTCATCCTGCCGGTCATCCAGGCGACGGTCCTGACCCTGGTGTTCTCGAGCGTCGTCAAGACCAACCGGCCCCAAGCCGCCGGCGTGACCGGCAGCTCGAGCTACGCCGTCGTCGTGTTCTCGGGCATGGTCGCGTGGGCGTTCTTCCTGGCCGCGTTCACGGCGGGCTCGACCTCGGTCGTCGACTCGAGCAACCTGGCCAAGCGCATCTACTTCCCGCGCATCATCCTGCCCGTGATCGCCGTCGGTACCGCGCTCTACCCGATGGGCGTCACGCTGGGTGTGCTGCTCGTCCTGATCGCGACCCTGGGTGGGGGGCTGGGAGTGGCGACGCTCTGGCTGGTGCCAGGCCTGCTCCTGGACGTCTTCCTGGTGCTGGGGATGTCGCTGTTCTTCTCCGCTGCCCAGGTCTACCTCCGCGACCTCCGCTTCGCCATCACCGCAGCCACGGCTGTCCTGTTCTTCCTCACCCCCATCCTGTACTCCGCGAGCAGTCTCAACCCACGGGTGCTGCGCGTCGTCGAGCTGCTGCCTGCTGGCGGGCCGGTCGAGCTGTTCCGCCACAGCGTCGGAGGATCCGACCCCCAGATCTGGCACTTCGTGGCGAGCTCCGTCGCGTGGACCGTCGTGCTGGGTGGGCTGGGCTTCTGGCTCCACTGCCGCCGCGACCGCGTCATGATGGACACCCTGTGAGCGGCGTGATCAAGCTCGAGGGCGTGTCGAAGCTCTACAAGAAGTACAACGACAGAGCCGCGCTCGGCGGGCGTCTGGCCGGCATGTTCGTGCGCACGGACGAGAGCCTGTTCCCTGCGCTCCAGGACATCGACCTGAGCATCAGCCCTGGTGAGAGCGTCGGGATCCTGGGCCGCAACGGGGCCGGCAAGTCGACGCTGCTGCAGCTGCTGTGCGGCGTCACGGCACCAACCCGAGGCCGGGTCGACGTCACCGGCCAGGTGGCACCGCTGATCTCGGTGGGAGTCGGCTTCCACCCGGAGATGACCGGGCGGGAGAACATCTACGTCAACGGGACCATCCTCGGGATGAGCCGGTCGACGATCGACGCCCGGCTTGAGGCGATCGTCGACTTCGCCGAGCTCGAGGACTTCATCGACACCCCCGTGAAGCACTACTCCTCAGGGATGTTCGTGCGGCTCGGCTTCTCGGTCGCGGTCGAGGCCCGGCCCGACATCCTGCTCATCGACGAGGTCCTCGCCGTGGGCGACTTCGCCTTCCAGGTCAAGTGCTTCGAGCGCATGAACGACATCCGGCAGTCCGGCGCCACCATCGTCGTGGTGAGCCACAACATGAACTCGATCCGGGGCTTCTGCGACCGCGCGGTCGTGCTCCACCGCGGGAAGCTGGCCTTCGACGGCTCGACGTTCGAGGGCATCGCGCGCTACTTCGACCTGGCTGCGCGCGAAGCCGACGACCCCCGTCCCGGAGTGGACTTCGGTGACGAGAACGCGCTGGAGCTCGAGTCCTTCGCGCTGGTGGGGGACGACGGCAGCAGCGCCGGCCACTTCCGCAACGAGGAGGACGCGACCTTCGAGGTGCGGGTCCGCGCCGTCCGCGACGTCCCCGCGCCGTTCCTCTGGCTGGGGGTGGAGTCGGGCACGGGGGTTGTTGTCTACAGCGACGCCGGCCTCAACAACCCCTTCCCGCCGCTGGTTGCCGGCCAGCGCGCGACCTTCACCGTGAAGCTGCCCGTCCGCCTGCCCTCGAGCGGCTACACCGCTGACGTCGCGATCCTCGAGTCCCTGGGCGGCGGCCGCTCGCGGTCGCTCGTTCGTGTTCCCAGGCAGCAGTTCTACGTGACCGGGCGGCCGCACGTGCACGGGGCCGCTGACCTGAGGGCGACGTTCGAGATGTCCGAGGAGTCGCCATGACCACACCGGGATCCCTGGATGGTCGGCTCGTGCTCGTGGTGGGCGCTCCCCGCAGCGGGACCACGTGGCTCCAGCGAATGCTGTCGGTCCACCCTGACGTGGTCTCCATCCCGTCGGAGACCCACCTGTTCTCACTGGGCCTGTCGATCCTCCGCGACCGGACGCAGGGCGCGCTCCTTGATTCCACCTCGACCGCGACCTGGTTCATGCCGCGGCAGGAGTTCGTCACTGCAGCACGCCAGTTCGCCGACGCCTGCTTCTTGTCCTACGTGGGACGGCGGCACCCCGGCGCCAAGCGGGTGGTGGAGCGCTCCCCCACCCACGTGTGGCACCTCGGGCTGATCAACGAGCTCTACCCGGATGCCTACGTGCTCCACATCGTCAGAGACGGACGGGATGTCGTCCGCTCCCAGGTCGCGCAGACCTGGGGCGCCCACGACCTCGAGCTCGCGGCCACGCAGTGGGCCACCTCTGTTCGCGCGGCCCGCGCTGTGTCACCACGGATGCAGCGCTACCTCGAGGTGCGGTACGAGGAGCTGTTGGCGCGGCCCTCCCGCATCGAAGAGGTCTTCCAGTTCATCGGCTTGCCGGTCACCCCCGACGTCCTCGACTTCTCACTGATCGAGGGCGGGCTCGAGGTCAACGTGGACCCGACCCGACCCGATGTGACATCGCAGAAGTGGCGGCTCGAGTGGAC
>JAODNF010000342.1 GCA_025464915.1 Frankiales bacterium
CGACCGCTACCTGGACACCAGCAAGGCCAAGGTCGCGGGCATCACGCGCAAGAACGTGACGACCAAGAGCCTCGACGCCACGATCAACCTCAACAACCCGGCGGTCGAAGCCAAGCCCGGCGCCGCCCCCAACGGCGCCGACTACGTGACGCTCTACAACGGTCCGCGGGCGGGCAAGGCTCTGCAGTCGCTGTCGTTCAGTGGGGCCAAGACGCTCGCCCCGCAGCCGCTGCTGTGGACGTCGACGAGCGCGACCCCCGACCCGCTGGCGACAGCCCCCGTCCTCTGGTCAGGCAACCGGTCGAACCTCGACGCTGCAGCCGTCACGTCGGTCGCGGTCCCCGTGACCGATCCGACGCTCACCTTCAACGAGCAGCACCTCGCCGAGGAGGGGTACGACTACGCGTACACGATCGTCTCCACCGATGGTGGCGCGACCTACACACCGCTCGCGAACAGCAACACCGCCGACGGTCCGTTGGGGCCGGCCCTGAACGGTGACAGCGCCGGCTTCGCGACGCAGACCTTCGACCTGACGCCGTACGCCGGGAAGACCGTGCTCCTCGGCTTCCGGTACGTCAGCGACGGCGGGACGAACGACGGCGGCTGGTACGTCGACGACGTCAAGGTCGGAAGCACCGTGGTCAGCGACGGCAGCTCGCTCGCCCCGTTCCAGTCGCCCACGCAGGTCAAGGCCACGACGGTCCACAACTGGTTCATCCGGCTCGTCGGCCTCGACGCCCACCACAACCAGGCGCGCTTCGCCCGGTACAGCGGGAAGTTCGACGTCGCCCTGAAGGCCGCCGACCTGCGCGGGTTCGCCGCCTACCCGCTCGTGGTCGCGATCGTCAGCTACGACGAGCCGACCGAGCAGGTCCAGCAGTACGCGCCGTACGTGCTGAAGCTCAACGGCGCCACCCTGGCGGGCGGCTCCTAAGCACCTCGACCACGGGCCCGGCTCCCTCGCGGGGGCCGGGCCGTGGCGTGCCGGTCAGAGCGCTCGCTGCACGCGTTCGAGCAGGCGCTGCACCTCGAGGCCGCGGTGGACGTCGATCGGCTGGCTGATCGTGCCGCGGACCGCCTGCACGAACTCCTGGCCGAAGATCGCGCGTGACGCCAGCGCCGCCTCCTGGTCCTTGGGCGGCAGGACCGCGCGCCCCGCGGCGGTGACGACCTCGATGGCGAGCGGACCGGTCGCGTCGGGCGTGACCGCCGACAGCGTCACGTCGCTGACGACTCCGGACTCGTGCGCCAGCCGGGCACTGAGCACGCCGAGGTGCTCGCTCGCGACGACCTCGGCGACCGCTCCAGCGAGAGCGAGCACGAGGTCGAACGCGTGCGGACCGAGGTCCAGCAGCCCGTGCGGCTCGGCAACCCGCCACGGGGTCGCGTAGACGGACCCCTCGAGGACGGCGCTCGTGATGAACCTGCAGCACACGTTCGCGAT
Organism: Frankiales bacterium; assembly: GCA_025464915.1. Classification (GTDB taxonomy): domain Bacteria; phylum Actinomycetota; class Actinomycetes; order Mycobacteriales; family SCTD01; genus RYN-111. The sequence goes on from JAODNF010000342.1 coordinate 1,448, forward strand.
GTCGGCGGACGCCATCTCGTCGAGGAACGCCCGCGTCGTCGGGACGAAGCGGTTGGTCAGCGCGACCTGGCTGACGACGCCGGCCTCGGCGACGGCCTCGGCAAGCGCCTCCGCAGCGGCGACGTCCCGGGCGATCGGCTTGTCGAGCAGCAGGTGCTTGCCGGCCCTCGCGGCGACCGGGGCCATCGAGGACTGGATGTCCGGCGGCACGGCGAAGGCCACGGCGTCGCAGGAGGCGAGCAGCTCGTCGTACGACCCGAAGGTGCCCCAGCCGAGCTCCGCGGCCGCCTCCGGACGGCGGGCCCAGACGCCCGCGAGCTCGAGCCCCTCGGTCTCCAGGACCAGAGGTCCGGTGAACATGCGGGCCCACGGCCCCGCCCCGACGAGTCCGACCTTCATGACCCGCACACTGCCACGTTCCCCTTGGCGGGAACCTCATGGATCAGGCCCCAGCTGCGGGCAACCTCATGGATCACGCGCTCGCGGGCTTCCTCATCAATGAGGTTTCCCGCGGAGGGTCAGCCGGTGAAGGCCTTGTCGATGGCGGCGGCGAGGGCCTCGGCTGCGGCGCCGTAGGCCTTGGTCCCCGGGTCGGTGCGGGAGCGCAGCGCGGCGAGCTGGTCGAGCAGGGCCGACCGCGTGGTCGTGGAGATCCACGGGGCCTTCGAGAACTCGCTGCGCAGCTCGGAGTCGGTGCGCGTGAGGACCAGGTCTGTGCCGCCTCCCCCGGTGCCGGCCGAGTCGTGGATCGCGATGACCCGCAGTCCGGCGGAGGTGTCCTGGGCGTCGGCGCGGACCTGCTTGACGCGGTCGTCGACGGACTGCGCGGTCAGGCGGCCGGCGAGGCCCCCGACGACCAGACCGGCGACGAGCGCCAGGACCGCGGCGACGAGGACACGACGACGGCGACGGGCTTCGGGGATGTAGAGCGCCACGTCACTCCCTTCCGAGAACGAGCAGGCCGTCGGGGGGGACGTCCGACAGGGTGGAGACGTCGAGCTGGACAGCCCGCGGGCCGGCCATCAGCCAGGCGTCCGGCGGGGAGGTCATGGGGCCGATGCGGCGGCTGCGCCGGGCGATGGCGGACTCGAGGTCGGAGGACACGACCTCGCCGGTCACGTCGAGGACCAGGTCGCCGTACCGGTCCCACACCGCCACCCGGTCGGGGACCTCGGCGAACCAGAAGTCGCCCCGCAGGACGGGCTCGCCGTAGCCGCGCTCGGCGAAGGCGATGTCCGCGGCCGACACGGCAGCGCGCCCGGGGACGGCACCGGTCTCGAGGGCGACGGCACCGGTGACCGTGACGCGGACACCCCCGCGGTCGGTCAGCTGCTCGACGCGCACGTCGAGGTCGGCGGGCGAGGCGCCGGCAGCGACGGCCTCGGCCTCGACCTCGGCGATGAGCGCGTCGAGGTCGTCGGCGCTCGGGCGCTCGGCCTCGGCGCGGATGAGCGACAGGGCGTCACCGACGGCGCTGATCACCTCGGCGTGCGGCGGGATGACCAGCTCGAGGCCCATGGCCCGGGCCAGCACCCGGCCGAGAGCTCCGGCGCCACCGCCGACGGCGACGAGGACGGGGCGCTCGAGCCGCTGGCTCTTGATGACGGAGGTGACGAGGTCGCCGAGGGTCTGCGCGCAGGCCTGCAGCATCCGGCGCGCGACCTCCTCCGCCGAGATCCGCATCGTCGCCGCCACCACCGAGAAGCCCGCGAGCGCTGCGTCGGCGGCGCCCTTGGCGTAGTCGCCGTCCGGTACGAGGCCGAGGGCGTTCGCGGCGCAGGTCGTGGTCAGCGCGGCCTTGCGACCATCGGCGAGGTGCAGCACGACGTAGTCGGCGGGGTCACCCGCACGCGGCGCCTCGAGGCCGAGCGTCGCGCCCGCGAGGTCCTCCGGGCGAAGGAAGCAGGTGTAGACGCAGCCGGCGATGTGGGCGCTGCGCGGCCCGACGCCGTAGACCTGGTGGCGCCGCACCCGCAGCATCGAGCCGCCGGCGACGCCGAGGACGCGGACGTCGACGGAGCGGACGGCGGTGGAGTGGCTGGCGACCTGGACGTACGACAGGCCCGGCCGTCCCCGTCGGACCGCGGCGACGTTGCTGGACGTGCCGCCGACCTCCAGCACGACGGCGTCCTGGAGCTTGGCCGTGCGGAGCACACCGGCGACCGAGGCGGCGGGGCCGGAATAGAGGGTCCGCGCCGGGGCGGCGCGGAAGCCGGCGAGGTCGGTCGCGCCACCGTCGCCGCGCATCACCATCACGGGACCGCTGATGCCGGCGGCCGTGACGCCGGAGGCGACGACCTCGGCCGTCCGCATCGCGATGGGCAGGATGCTCGCGTTGAGGGCAGCGGAGACGCTGCGCAGCTCCAGGCCGTACAGGCCGGTCAGCTCCGCGCCCGTGGAGACGGGCAGCCCGCGGGCGACCGCCGCGTCACGGATCAGCGCCTCGTTGCTGGAGTCGTCCGGCGCGAACGCCTCCGCGACCGAGACCGCCTCGGCGCCCGCGAGGACCAGCCGGTCGACGGCCGCCGCCGCGTCCTCGGCGGTCAGCCCGTGGGTGACGTCGAGGAACTCGGTCACGGTCGGAAGCGCCCGGCCGGCCGTCACCTCGATCTTGGTGTCGACGGTGCGCTGGCGGGACTTGCGCAGGTCGGGCGAGCTGCCCATGCCGACCATGCCGACAGTGGCGACATCGCCCTCGAGCAGGGCGTTCACGGCTTGGGTCGTCGAGTGGGTGACCATCTCGACCGAGTCCGCGCCGAGCTGCTGCGCCAGCGCCGTGACGACCCGCACGACACCCGCGGCCACCCCGTCGGAGGCGTCGTGGGTCGTGGCCACGATCTGCTCGGCGACGACGCGCCCGGCCGTGACGTCGTAGGCGACCGCCTTGGTGAACGTGCCTCCGACGTCGACACCGACCCGGACGGTCACGCGCCGGCGGCGACCGTCGGACGCGCGGCGTTCGTCACGACGGTGCGGCGGTCCAGCCGGGGGCGCAGGAGGAACATGTAGACGGCTCCGGCGACGTAGACCGCGATGAGCGCCGCCTGCGCGACGAGCGTCTCGCGGCTCGGCCAGTAACCCAGCGACTGGCGCACGAAGATCGGCGGCTCGGGCCAGCTGCCCCAGCGGTGCAGGCCGATGACGTCGGCCTCCTGCAGCGAGCGGATGGCGTTGCCGAGGAAGGCCACGGAGGTCGACATGAGCAGGACGACGGCGGTCATGAGGAACTGCTTGATGGGCAGCTTGCGGCCGAGCTTGAACACGCCCCAGGCGACGAAGGACAGCACGACCAGGCCGAGCGCGAGCCCGACCAGGACCCATCGGCCCAGGCCTGGCCCGAAGGACACGAGCGCCTGGTAGAACAGCGCGGTCTCGAAGCCCTCGCGGTAGACCGCGGTGAAGCCGATGAGCAGCAGCGCCGAGGTCGAGCCGACGCTGACCGCCGACCAGACCCGGGCCTTGAGGAACTCCAGCCAGCGCTTCTGGTCCATCCGGGCGATCAGCCAGAAGGACACCCAGAACAGCACCGCGACGGCGAGCAGCGCGGTGACCGCTTCGAGCACCTCACGGCCGAAGGGGATGAGCGACAGCACGCCCTGCAGCAGGAAGTAGGTCGCTGCCGACGCGCCCGCCCCGCCGAGCATGCCGAGCAGGATCGGGCGGCGCAGGTGCGAGGACTTCGTGGACTCGAGGTAGCCGAGCAGGACCGTGATGAGAAGGACCGCCTCGAGGCCCTCGCGGAAGATGATCACGAACGACTGCCCCGCGACCACGGCCGGCGCGGACAGGCCCTGGTCGGTGAGGGTGCGCTCGGCATCGTCCATCAGCCGGCGCAGCTCGACGACCTGGTCGCGGATCTGGCTGGTCGGTGCGTGCGTGCGAATGAGGCCGCGGATCGTGGCGAACTTCGTCTCGGCGTCCGAGGTCAGGCCGGCGTTGGCGACGCGCAGCGGGATCTCGACGAGCTCGAAGTGGCTGAGGTAGCCGGCCTTCGCCTCGGCGTAGGCCTGCTCGGAGCGGCCGTCCTTGATGAGCGCCAGGGTGCGGTCGATGGACGTGCGGACCGTCTCGAGCTGCTGCACGGCCTGCGCCCGGCTCTCCCCCGCGGAGGCGGTGCCGGGGTTGAGCAGCATCAGTCCCAGGGCGCCCAGCAGGGCCACCAGCGCGAGCTTCAGAGCGCGGATCACGACGGGTACTTCGCTGTGTAGGCCGTCACGGACTTCTCGATGGCCGCCACCGCTGATGTGGCCTTCGTCGCGTCGCCCGTCTTGGCGGCGTCCTCGAGCAGCGCGAACGCGTCCTCGAACGCGAGGTAGGTGTCGGCGTCGTGGCCCTTGACGGTGCCCTCGATGGTCGACCAGATCGGCTCGATGCCCCCGTCGGCCTTGGTCGCCGCCGCCGAGTCGGCGATCTGCGCCTTCACCTGCGTGGCGATCACGGCGATCTGCTGCAGGCCCGCGGTGACTGCCTGCGGCGAGGTCGTGACCGCTTCCGGCGCGGGGGTGGTGCTCGGGGCACTGACGGTCGAGGAGTCGGAGCTGCAGCCGGCGAGCAGGACAGGGGCAGTGAGCAGGGCCGCGACGGCGGCAACGCGAGGGATACGCACGACCCCAACCTAAGGGCAACCTAACCTGCGTTCAAGTCGACGTAGCGTTGATACCCCCTGGGGGTATGCTGGCGGCATGACCGCACCCGGGTACGCCAGCAGCAAGGCCGCTCACCTGGCGCGGCTGTCGCGCGTCGAGGGCCAGGTGCGGGGCATCGCCCGGATGGTGGAGGACGACAAGTACTGCATCGACGTCCTCACGCAGGTCTCCGCCGCTACGAAGGCGCTGCAGGCCGTCGCGCTCGCGCTCCTCGACGAGCACATGGGCCACTGCGTCGTGAACGCCGTCGGCGAGGAGCGGCAGGAGAAGCTGCGGGAGGCGTCGGACGCGATCGCCCGGTTGGTGAGGTCGTGACGACCGTCCTCGACAGCCTGCAGGAGGCGTTCTTCATGCTCTGGGAGACGCTCTGGGCGCTCGTCCTCGGCTTCATCCTCGCCGGCGCTGTCCAGGCGTTCGTCTCCCGCGCGCAGATGCAGCGCGCCATGGGTGACCACCGCCCGCGCACGATCCTGCGCACCAGCCTGCTCGGGGCGGCGAGCAGCAGCTGCTCCTACGCCGCGAGCGCGCTCGCGAAGTCGCTGTTCCAGCGCGGCGCCGACTTCACCAGCGCCATGGTCTTCATGTTCGCCAGCACCAACCTGGTGATCGAGCTCGGACTCGTGCTGTGGTTGCTGATGGGCTGGCAGTTCGCGCTGGCCGAGCTGGTCGGGGGCGTGCTCATGATCGCGCTGTTCGTGCTGCTCGCGCCGAGGGTGTTCCCCGCCCAGGAGCTGGCCGCGGCCCGCGCCCGCCTCGGTGACGCCGGCGAGCAGGAGGACCACGAGCGCGCGCCGCTCCGCGAGCGGGTCCGCACCCGGAGGGCGTGGGCCGACGCCGCCGGCTACACCGTCTCCGACCTGACCATGCTGCGCCGCGAGATCGTCATCGGGTACGTCGTCGCCGGCTTCATCGCCGTCGCCGTACCGGCCTCGGTCTTCCACGCCGTCTTCGTCCCGGGTCACGGGCTGCTGAGCGACGTGGCCAACGTGGTCGTCGCGCCGCTGATCGCGTTCGTCAGCTTCGTCTGCTCGATCGGCAACGTGCCGCTGGCTGCGGCACTTTACGAGGGCGGCATCAGCTTCGGCGGCACGGTGGCGTTCGTCTTCGC